>NZ_JBFODJ010000060.1:0-64851 GCF_040908265.1 Aeromonas sp. R5-1 | reverse complement strand
TGTAATGACCCACTGAAATCCTGCTCAGGTCATAATGAGTGGAGATCACAGACATGAGCATCACGATGGATGAAGAAATCAAACGTTGGACGGCCAAGCGCAAGTCCGCCTTGGTCATGGAAATCATTCAGGGCAAGACCACCGTCGCCGAAGCGGCTCGAGCCTTTGATTTGCCGCCCTCCGAGATTGAAGAATGGGTAGATGACGCCAAACGGGGCATGGAAAACGCCTTACGGGCCAAGCCACTGGATATTCGCGAGCAGTACGAGAAGCAGCTCAAGGAACTCCAGGAAGCTTATGGCGAGGCCATGCTGGAGTTACGCGCCAGAAAAAAGCTGGCCTCCCTGCTGGGCGAGGACGACAGATAGTCGCCGATGTTCAGCAGGGATTACGCGCAGAAGGTATTGATGTCTCCGTCAGCAAGCTCTGCCGCTGGTTTGGCCTGCCGCGTCGTAGTTGGTACTACCGCAGCGTCAAGGCCGCGCCCAAGCTTCAGGAGCATCTGGTCACCCCGATCAAAAACATGATTGAGGAGAACCCATCGTTCGGTTACCGGACGGTTGCAGCCCTGTTGGGGTTCAACAAGAACACGGTACAGCGCATCTTCCAGCTCAAGGGCTGGCAAGTTCGCAAGCGTCCGGTTGGGTTTCGCCCCCGGATCCAGGCCCTGCCTTCGGTGGCCTCAGCGCCCAACCAACGCTGGGCGACGGACCTATGCCGGATCTGGGCTGGTCGCGATGGCTGGTGTTCCTTGGCGCTGGTGATTGATTGCCATACCCGTGAACTACTGGGATGGCATCTCTCGCGCAGTGGTAAATCGAAAACGGCCGAGGCAGCGCTGGAGCAAGCCTTAATTGCTCGCTTCGGCAGCTTGGGACGAGTTGCATCGCCGTTTTTGTTACGTAGCGACAATGGGTTGGTGTTTACCAGCCGCAACTACACAGCACTGGTGAAGAGCTATGGGTTGCAGCAGGAGTTCATCACGCCGTACACGCCGGAACAAAACGGCATGGTCGAGCGGGTGATCAGAACGCTCAAGGAGCAGTGTGCCCATCGGCAGAGGTTCGAGACCTTGCAGCATGCCAGTCGGGTGATTGGCGACTGGATCCAGTTTTACAACCAGAAGCGTCCTCACCAGGCGCTAAAGATGAAAACACCGGCGCAGGCCTATGCCGAAGCCGCTTAGTTGTGCAGGAACGGCTGGGTCATTACACCAGCCGGCCTGGGAGGTGGGAAGCGGCTTGCACACTGCCAAACAGCCATAAAAAAACCGGCGCCTGGGCGCCGGTTTTTGTTCACCGAGACGCTATTACAGAGAAGCGGTGAAGGTACGGGTGATGACGTCTTGCTGTTGCTCCTTGGTCAAGGAGTTGAAGCGAACGGCATAACCGGATACGCGGATGGTCAACTGCGGATATTTCTCCGGGTTTTCCATGGCGTCCAGCAGCATTTCACGGTTCATCACGTTGACGTTCAAGTGCTGACCACCTTCCAGGTTGGCTTCGTGGTGGAAGTAACCATCCATCAGGCCGGCCAGGTTGGCTTTCTGGGCTTCCATGTCTTTGCCCAGGGCATTCGGCACGATGGAGAAGGTATAGGAGATACCATCTTTGGCGTAGGCGAACGGCAGCTTGGCAACGGAAGTCAGGGAAGCAACGGCACCCTTCTGATCACGACCGTGCATCGGGTTGGCACCCGGGCCGAACGGCGCACCGGCGCGACGACCATCCGGGGTGTTACCGGTCTTCTTGCCGTACACCACGTTGGAGGTGATGGTCAGCACGGACTGGGTAGCCACGGCACCACGGTAGGTGTTCAGCTTCTGAATCTTCTTCATGAAGCGCTCAACCAGGTCGCAGGCGATGTCATCGACGCGAGCGTCGTTGTTGCCGAACTGCGGGTACTCGCCGTCGATTTCGAAGTCGATGGAGACGCCATCGGCATCACGTACCGGCTTGACCTTGGCGTACTTGATGGCAGACAGGGAATCAGCGGCTACGGACAGACCCGCGATGCCGCAAGCCATGGTGCGATAGACGTCACGGTCGTGCAGCGCCATCAGGGAGGCTTCGTAGCTGTACTTGTCGTGCATGTAGTGGATGATGTTCAGGGCGGCGACATACTGCTTGGCCAGCCAGTCCATGAAGTGATCCAGTCTGTCCATCACGTCGTTGTAATCGAGGTACTCGGAGGTGACCATTTCGGTCTTCGGACCGACCTGGATCTTGAGCTTCTCGTCCATACCGCCGTTGATTGCATACAGCATGGTCTTGGCCAGGTTGGCACGGGCACCGAAGAACTGCATCTGTTTGCCGACGATCATCGGGGACACACAGCAAGCGATGGCGTAGTCATCGTTGTTGAAGTCCGGACGCATCAGGTCGTCGTTCTCGTACTGAACGGAAGAGGTCTCGATGGATACCTTGGCGCAGTACTTCTTGAAACCGACCGGCAGCTTCTCGGACCACAGGATGGTCAGGTTCGGCTCAGGGGACGGGCCCATGGTGTACAGGGTGTTCAGCATACGGAAGCTGTTCTTGGTGACCAGGGTACGGCCGTCAACGCCCATACCGGCCAGGGTCTCGGTCGCCCACATCGGGTCGCCGGAGAACAGTGAATCGTATTCCGGGGTACGCAGGAAGCGAACCATACGCAGCTTCATGACCATGTGGTCCATCAGCTCCTGGGCTTCTTGCTCGGTGATCAGGCCTTTCTGCAGGTCACGCTCGATGTAGATGTCCAGGAAGCTGGAGGTACGACCGAAGGACATGGCCGCGCCGTTCTGGGACTTGACCGCCGCCAGGTAGGCGAAGTAGGTCCACTGTACGGCTTCTTTGGCGTTTTTGGCCGGTACGGAGATGTCGCAGCCATATTTGGCAGCCATCACCTTCATCTGGGCCAGGGCACGGTGCTGCTCGGAGATCTCTTCGCGCAGACGGATGGTGGCTTCCAGGTTGACACCGTTTTCCAGGTCAGCCTGCAGGGACTTGAACTGAGCCAGTTTGTCGGCCATCAGGAAGTCGATACCGTACAGGGCAACACGACGGTAGTCACCGATGATACGGCCACGGCCGTAGGCATCCGGCAGACCGGTGATGACGCCGGACTTGCGGCAGTTCAGGATGTCTTTGGTGTAGACGTCGAACACGCCCTGGTTGTGAGTCTTGCGGTACTCGGTGAAGATCTTCTCGACCATGGGGTCAAGCTGGCGACCGTACACTTCGCAAGAGGTCTTGACCATCTTGATACCGCCGTTGGCGATGATGGCGCGCTTGAGCGGTTTGTCGGTCTGCAGACCAACGATTTGCTCCAGGCTCTGGTCGATATAGCCGGCATCGTGAGCGGTAATGGTGGAGGGCAGGTCGGTATCAAAATCGACCGGCGCGTGAGTGCGGTTCTCGATCTTGATGCCTTCCATGACCTTGTCCCACAGCTTGGTGGTGGCTTCGGTCGCGCCAGCCAGGAAGGACTCGTCACCTTCATACGGGGTGTAGTTCTTCTGGATGAAGTCACGGGTGTTGACAGAGGTCTGCCATTCACCGGCTGCGAAGCCTTCCCATGCTTTTTGGAACTGTTCGTTAAGTTCTGCCATTTTCATTACCTCTCAAGGTATTTATGTGTCTGCCGCCATCCTTAATGATGGCGACGGAAGATAAACCAGTAAGTCAGCCCAACCATGACGCCACCACCAATGATATTACCGATGGTGACAGGGATGAGGTTGTGCAGGACGAAGTTGGACACGGTCAGGTCGGCAAAGGTCGCCGGATCCTGGCCGATGGCCTGCCAGAATTCCGGGCTCGCGACGCTGTGGATGGCGATACCGACCGGGATCATAAACATGTTTGCAATGCTGTGCTCAAAACCGGAGGCCACGAACATGGCGACGGGAAGCAGCATCACCATCACCTTGTCGGTGGCGCTGCGGGCGCCGAAGGCCATCCACACGGCGAGACACACCATGAGGTTGCAGAGGATGCCAAGGGCCACGGCCTCGAAGAAGGTGTGATGGATCTTGTGCTGGGCCACTTTCATGGCGTTCAGCCCCCACTGGCCATCCGCTGCCGTGTATTCCGCCGACATGATGATGAGGCCGACGATGATGAGACCGCCGATGAGGTTGCCGAAGTAGACCAGTCCCCAGTTCTTGAGCAGCTGGGCCCAGCTGATGCGATTCGCCGCCTTGGCTACCAGGGTGAGGGTAGTGGAGGTGAACAGTTCGGCGCCGAGCAGGACGCAGAGGATGAGACCGAGGGAGAAGCAGATGCCGCCCACCAGCTTGGACATGCCCCAGGCCATGCCGCTTGAGCCCGTGGTGACGGTGATATAGAAGACGAAGGCGATGGCGATGAAGGCGCCAGCGGTGATGGCCAGGGGAATGACCTTGTATGCGGGCTTGGTGGCCTTGGCATAGGTAATGTCTTCGGCCAAGGCGGCGATGGCTTCGGGCTTCAGACAATCAAAGGGAGATTCTGCTTTCAATTCTCAGTACCTGCATATTTTGCCTGTGGAAATCATAACAAAGGGGCTGATCCCCAAAATTGACTCCGATCAAGAATTACAGATTGTGAATGTAATTTTACTACAGGATTTTTCACCATCCGGAAGCGTTTCTTTACACCAGGTTTCAGGTGAAACAGAAATGAGTCTGTTATTAATTTTATGATTTTTAAGAACTTATAAAGGACACCCTGAAAAACGTACCGGCAAGGCACCTGTGCAGCCGCACTGCACCATGAGTGCCAAATTAACAACCCCCTAAGAGGTATTTTTTGTCTTTTATTTCATCTTTGTGGCACGGCCAGCCAAAGCGTAGACCATAAAACAGAAGGGGCCATAAGGCCCCTTCGTCACGCTAGCATATCAGTTCCAGGTATGGATTCGTTTGGCTTTTTGCAATTTCTCGTAAGCGGCCAGCAGTTTCTGGTGCAGCGGGAACTGGGAGAGGGAGAGATCGGCGGCATCCAGACCGTGGAAGCGCGCCTCGCCGCGGGCGTTGGCCCACGCCTGCGCCAGGGTCTCTTCCCCGAACATGCGGGCGAACACCGGGCGGTACTGCTCGGGGTCGCGTTCCTCGTCGAGGAAAAGCTCGACGCAGGCGCGCAGGGCGCGGTAGTAAGCGGCCCGATCCGCCGGGAACACCGACTGGTTGAACTCCATGGTCCAGTCGATGAGGTCGAGGGCGCTCTCCAGGTCGCCTGCGGCCAGCGCCAGCATGGCTTTGAGCTCACCGACGCGCAGGGTGTGCAGGGCAGTGCCCTTGGCGGCGGCGATGCCGAGCAGCTCGCGCACCCGGGTCCGCTCGTCGTGACCCTCTTCATCCAGCTGGTCGAACAGGGCCATGTACTGCTCTGCGTCCCACTCGAGCGCCGGCAGCGCCAGGATGGTCTCCCGCAGGTGGGCCCCCATGGTGTTGTTGGCCAGCAGCAGATCTTCCACCGGATAGATGTCGGACATGCCGGGCACCAGGATACGGCAGGCGTAGACACCCAGGTGCTCGTAGTCGGCGATGTAGACCGGCTGCTCCAGCTCGTGGAAGATGCCGATCAGGTGGTCGAACTCCTCTTGCGAGGTGCCACGGAAGTCCCAGTCGGCAAACTCGAAGTCGGACTCTTCCTTGAACAGATCCCAGCTGATGAGGCCGGAGGAGTCGATGAAGTGGGTCTCCAGGTTGTGGTGATCCGCCACCTGCTCGTTGTCGAACGACGGCGGCACGAAGACGTCCAGATCCTTGAGACTGCGCCCTTGCAGCAGTTCGGTGACGGTGCGCTCGAAGGCGACCTCGAAGCGCGGGTGGGCGCCGAAGGAGGCAAAGCAGGTGCCGTTGCTCGGGTTGAGCAGCACCACGCAGATGACCGGATAACGGCCGCCGAGGGAGGCATCGAAGCTGTAGATGGGGAAGCCTTCGGCCTCCAGTGCATCGATGGACGCCTTGATGCCGGGGTAACGGGCGATGACCTCGCCCGGGATCTGGGGCAGGCTGATGGCCTCGGCGATGATCTTGTTCTTCACGTGGCGCTCGAACACCTCCGACAGCCCCTGGGTGCGGGCTTCGGTGCGGGTGTTGCCGGCGCTCATGCCGTTGGAAACATACAGGTTGCCGACGATGTTCATCGGGATGTAGACGGTCTGGTGATCAGACTGGCGCTCGAAGGGCAGGGCGACGATGCCGCGTTCCTCGTTGCCGGATTGCAGGTCCACCAGCATGTCGGCGGTCACTTCCCCGTCCGGGTTGTAGAACTTGCGGGTGAAGGAGTCGAGCAGCCCGGCGGGCAGCTGATCCCCCTCGATGGGGAACCACTTCTCGTTCGGGTAGTGGACGAAGTCGCCATTGGCGACCTGCTCGCCCAGGTAGAAATCGGCGAAGAAGTAGTTGGTGGAGAGACGCTCGAAATACTCGCCAAGGGCGGAGGCGAGCGCCGCCTTCTTGCTGGCACCCTTGCCGTTGGTGAAGCAGAGGGCGCACTCCTTGTCCCGGATGTGCACGGACCAGACGTTGGGCACGGGGTTGAGCCAGGAGGCCTCTTCGATATCAAACCCCAGGGCTTGCAGCTTGGTCTGGAAGCGTTCGATGGAGTCTTCCAGCGCTGCGTCCTTGCCGGGAATAAAAGTGTGGTCGGTCATCACAATGTCCTGATTTTATGGGCTCATGTTTGGACGCAGATAATAGCATGAGTGACGGGGAAAGCGGCCAGGGCAATGGTGTGGGCTTGCCCAGGTCTGCATTGGAAGGGCGGGGTGTGGTAGTGGGGCCGGGCGGTGCGCTGCGGGGCGGTGATTTTTCATGGGAAAGAGGGTTGGGTCATCAGTTTTACTTAACACAATTAAGATAAAGTAAATTTTATTATGACCCTGTGCCCTTCATCATGACGTCAACCATTGGTGGGGGGAGGAAAAGAGGGAGCGCCTGCGCCCGTTCCGCCACCCCGTCTTGATGAGCCTTGACCAGGAGTGCTGAATGTTCCCGATGATCCCCCGTATCGACCCCGAGATAGCCAGGTTGGCGCCGGGCTTTTGTGCCCTCAGCATCGTGGTGGAAGCCGCCCCCGTGATTGACACTCTGGTGGGGGAGCGGGCCCTGGCCCGGGCATGTGCGGCCCTTGGCACCGACGAGGCCCCCTGGGCCCTTGAACATCTGGCCGCCTGGGATCAGGTATTCAAGGGGTTTGGCGCCAAGCCTGCCCGCACGCCCTGCTCGGCCCAGGCACTGCGCAAGCGGGTGCTGCGTGATGGCGTCTTGCCCGCCATCGATCCCGTGGTCGATCTCTACAACGCCATCAGCATCGAGTATGCCATTCCCGTGGGCGGGGAGGATCTGGCGGCCTATGTGGGGACGCCGCGCCTGGTGATTGCCGATGGCAGCGAATGCTTTGACACCCTCAAAGAAGGGCTGCCAACCCAGGAGGTACCGGCTCCCGGAGAGGTGGTGTGGCGGGACGATCTCGGCGTCACCTGTCGCCGCTGGAACTGGCGCCAGGGGATCCGCACTCGCCTGAGCCTCTCTTCCCCCCGGATGTGGTTCATTCTGGAGTGTCTGCCGCCGATGCCACGCACGGCCTTGTGGGAGGCCGGTGACAGGCTGATTGCTGGTCTCACGCAGATGATGCCTGGGGCCCGCATCGAGCAGACGCTGGTGGAGTGATTGAAGGAGCAGACGAAAAGATAAAAGGAGGCGCCTCATGCTCGCCCGGGCGGTCATGGGGCGGATCTTGCTCGCCATGCCACGTCTGTGCCACCCGCCTTTACCCACCGTCTGCGAACACATCAGCAAGCAGAGGAACACCGCAACACGCCGGGCTGACATCGCCCCCTGGAGCTTGCCACGTCGGGGCCGGTGTACCCGGCCCTTTCAGCGCGCCTAACCGATGAATTTCAGACCCAGGATCCCGCCGATGATCAGCAGCAGGCAGAGCACCCGGGCCAGGGTGGCCGGTTCGTTGAACAGCCAGATCCCCATCAGCACGGTGCCGACCGCGCCGATGCCGGTCCAGACCGCATAGGCGGTGCCAAGGGGCAGCTGTTTGACCGCCATGGCGAGCAGCAGCACGCTCACGGCCATGGCGATCAGGGTCAGCAGGGTGGGGAGGGGACGGCTGAAACCGTCGGTGTATTTGAGGCCGATGGCCCAGGCGACCTCGAAAAGGCCGGCCAACAGCAATAGCAACCAGGACATAAGGCAGATTCCGCAGGAAGCAGGGTCGTCCCTGCGTATCAGGAGGCCTCGGGGCCGTCCCCGAGGGGCAGCGGGGCTGCCGGTTGGTCTCAATGATGCCCCAACTGGAGGCAGGATGCCAACCGGCTGCCCGCAGGTCGGCCAGGCCGACGGATATTGCAGCGAATGGCACAGAATATTGCGCAATTCGACTTGCGCCCGCCGTCACAATCCGTAATGTGGACAGACGCATTTTTTGCAACTCATATATTGTGAATCCCTTGTAAACGGCTGGCGCCAAGGCAGGGGTCACGGGTACCACACACGATTTCTATAAGCAGCTATCCAGGGTAGGACATTATGAAAAAAGTAGGTTTGGTCGGTTGGCGTGGCATGGTGGGTTCGGTCTTGATGAGCCGGATGCAGGAAGAGAAGGATTTTGCCCGCATTCAACCCACCTTCTTCACCACCTCCCAGGCCGGTGAGGCCGCCCCCAATTTTGGTGTCGATGCCGGCACCTTGCAGGACGCCTTCGATCTCGAGGCGCTGGCCGCACAGGACGTCATCATCACCGCCCAGGGCGGCGACTACACCAAGGATGTTTATCCGCGTCTGAAAGCCGCCGGCTGGCAGGGCTACTGGATTGATGCCGCCTCCTCCCTGCGCATGGAGAAGGACGCCGTTATCATTCTGGATCCGGTCAACGGCGACGTCATTGAAGATGCCCTGAACAACGGCATCAAGACCTTCGTTGGCGGCAACTGCACCGTCAGCCTGATGCTGCTGGCCCTGGGTGGCCTGTTCAAGGCCGATCTGGTGGAGTGGGTGAGCGTGGCCACCTATCAGGCGGCCTCCGGTGGTGGTGCCCGCCATATGCGCGAGCTGGTCACCCAGATGGGCATGCTGCGGGATGAAGTGGCGGTGGAGCTGGCGGATCCCGCCTCCGCCATCCTCGACATCGAGCGCAAGATCACCGAGAAGACCCGCTCCGGCACCCTGCCGGTGGATAATTTCGGCGTGCCACTGGCCGGTGGCCTCATTCCCTGGATCGACACCAAGCTCGACAACGGCCAGAGCCGTGAAGAGTGGAAGGGCCAGGCCGAGACCAACAAGATCCTGGGTATCGAAAACGCCGCTATCCCGGTGGATGGTCTGTGCGTGCGGATCGGGGCCCTGCGCTGCCACAGCCAGGCCTTCACCATCAAGCTGAAAAAGGATGTGCCGCTGGCCGAGATCGAAGCTCTGCTGGCCGCCCACAACGACTGGGTCAAGGTGATCCCCAACGATCGCGACATCACCGCCCGCGAGCTGACCCCGGCCGCCGTCACCGGCACCCTCAGCATCCCGGTCGGTCGTCTGCGCAAGCTCAATATGGGCCCGGAGTACCTGGCCGCCTTTACCGTGGGTGACCAACTGCTGTGGGGCGCCGCCGAGCCGCTGCGTCGTATGCTGAACATCCTGCTGGCCCGCTGAGGTAGCGGCAGCAGGGAACAGGGAAGGCTTGGCCTTTCTTGTTCCCCTCTTCGTGCCTGTCCATAAAAAAGCGGCATCCCTTGGGATGCCGCTTTTTAATTTATCCAGTTTGACTCTTAGATGTTCTGTGCTTCGTTTGGCACGATGACAGAGGCATGATTTCCTTTCGGCCCCTGCTGCAGTTCAAAGTTGACTGCCTGACCTGCTTTCAAGGTCTTGTAACCTTCCATTTGAATCGTGGAGTAGTGAGCGAAGATGTCTTCACCACCGCCTTCCGGACAGATAAACCCAAATCCTTTTGCGTTGTTGAACCACTTGACTGTTCCGGTTGCCATACATCTACATCCTTTTATTGATTACCCTGAAGTCGTTGAGTAACCTGCGCCAGCCTTATATAACTAGGGCATGACCCCGTAGCAGACGGGCGCCGATTAGCAAGTAACCAATCTAGTCCAACTTTTAAGCGAGTCAAGAAGTTGTTAACAACCGATGTGATCTGGTTAACAAGTCTATTGACAATCTTGAGCGACACGGTAGTAATCTAGAGGTACCAAAGCGCAACTATGAGCAAGCAGAAAGAACTCTTTGCTAATGAAGAGATTGCAGAGGCAGAGAAAACGAAGCTGCAACCGCCACCCATGTACAAGGTCGTCCTGAACAACGACGACTACACACCGATGGAGTTCGTGGTGGAGGTGCTGCAAAGGTTCTTTGGTATGGATCTGGAGAAGGCCACTCAGGTGATGCTGAGCGTGCATTATAGTGGTAAGGGGGTCTGCGGCACATTTACCGCCGAGATTGCCGAGACCAAAGTGGTCCAGGTCAACACCTATTCACGTAACAACGAACATCCACTGCTATGTACCATGGAAAAGGCTTGAATCTGATGACTTGATGGCGATAACGACACCGCATTGTTGCTGTACTGAGGGGAGGTGCCTATGTTGAACAAAGATCTAGAAAAGACGCTGAACGAGGCTTTCAAGCTGGCCCGTGACGAGCGCCACGAATTCATGACCGTCGAGCACCTGTTGTTGGCCCTGCTGGATAACAGCTCAGCCCATGAGGCGCTGAGTTCATGTGGTGCGGATGTGGAACAGATGCGCAAAGAGATCCGCGCCTTCATCAATCAAACGACCCCGCTCATCCCCCGTGACGACGAAGACAGGGAAACCCAGCCGACGCTGGGCTTCCAGCGCGTGCTGCAACGTGCCGTCTTCCATGTCCAGTCGTCCGGCAATACCGAGGTGAGCGGTGCCAATGTCCTGGTCGCCATCTTCAGCGAACAAGAGTCCCAGGCCGCCTACTTCCTGAAAAAAGCCGAAATAAGCCGCCTGGATGTGGTGAACTTCCTGTCCCACGGGGTGCGCAAGGACAACAAGCCCGAGAGTGGTGGCAACAATGCGGAATCTGATGACGAGGTATCCTCTGCCCAGATAGAAAGCTTTGCCACCAACCTCAACCAGCTGGTGCTGGAGGGGCGCATCGATCCGCTCATCGGCCGTGATCAGGAGCTCAATCGCACCATTCAGGTATTGTGCCGCCGTCGCAAGAACAACCCCTTGCTGGTCGGGGAAGCCGGGGTGGGCAAGACCGCCATCGCCGAAGGGCTTGCCTACCGTATCGTCAAGGGGGATGTGCCCGAGGTGATTGCGGGTAGCACCATCTACTCCCTGGACATGGGCTCCCTGCTGGCGGGCACCAAGTATCGTGGTGACTTCGAGAAGCGCCTCAAGGTGCTGCTCAAGCAGATCGAACGTCAGGAAGGGGCCATCCTCTTCATCGACGAAATCCACACCATCATTGGCGCTGGTGCGGCTTCCGGTGGCCAGCTGGATGCGGCCAACCTCATCAAACCGCTGCTCTCCAATGGTTTGCTGCGCTGCGTGGGCTCCACCACCTACCAGGAATATGCCCAGATCTTCGAGAAGGACAGGGCTCTGGCTCGTCGCTTCCAGAAGATCGACATCGTCGAACCCACAGTAGACGACACCACTCGCATTCTGATGGGACTCAAGAGCCGTTATGAGTCTCACCATGGCGTGCGTTATACCGTCAAGGCGATCCGGGCGGCGGTGGAGCTTTCCGCCAAGTACATCAATGATCGCCATCTGCCTGACAAGGCCATCGACGTCATCGACGAAGCGGGTGCAGGGCAACGCCTCTTGCCCGTCAGCAAGCGCAAGAAGGTGATCAATGTGCCGGAAATCGAGGCCATTGTTGCCAAGATTGCTCGTATTCCCGAGAAATCTGTCTCCTCCTCCGACAAGGAGGTGCTGAAGAATCTGGAGCGCAATCTCAAGATGGTGGTGTTCGGGCAGGACAAGGCCATCGAGGTGCTGACCGATGCCATTCGGTTGTCACGTTCAGGGCTTGGCAACGAACGCCGACCTGTGGGCTGCTTCCTGTTTGCCGGCCCGACCGGGGTGGGCAAGACCGAAGTGACCCAGCAACTGGGCAAGGCGCTCGGGGTCGAGGTATTGCGATTTGATATGTCGGAATACATGGAACGCCATACCGTGTCCCGGTTGATCGGGGCTCCTCCCGGTTACGTGGGATTCGAACAGGGAGGGCTGTTGACCGACTCCGTCCTCAAGCATCCGCACTCCGTCGTGCTGCTTGACGAGATCGAGAAGGCGCACCCGGATGTCTTCAACTTGCTGCTGCAGGTGATGGACAACGGTACCCTGACGGACAACAACGGGCGCAAGGCAGATTTTCGCAATGTGATCCTGGTGATGACCACCAACGCAGGGGTTCAGGAGACCCAGCGCAAGTCCATCGGCTTCCAGCAGCAGGACATGAGCCATGATGCCATGGCGGTGATCAACAAGACGTTCAGTCCGGAGTTCCGCAACCGGCTCGATCACACCATCTGGTTCAACCATCTCGACATGGGAGTGATCCATCAGGTGGTCGACAAGTTCATCGTCGAGCTGCAGGTTCAGCTGGATGCCAAGGGCGTTTCACTGGAGGTGTCTGAAGAGGCGCGCCACTGGTTGGCAGAGAAAGGGTATGACAGGGCAATGGGAGCAAGACCCATGGGCCGGGTCATTCAGGAGCACCTCAAGAAGCCCCTGGCCAACGAGATCCTGTTCGGTTCCCTGGTCGATGGCGGCATTGTGAAGGTCGAACTGGTGAACAACAGCCTCAGCTTTGATTTTCAGGTCAACGTTGAAGCTGTCTCTCACTGACTGTGAGCAAGGCCGGAAATGACAAAAAACCCCAACCGAGAGGCTGGGGTTTTTTGCTGAATTCCTGGCTTAGCGAGAGCGGAAAACAATACGTCCCTTGGAGAGATCGTACGGAGTCAGAGCCACCGTTACTTTGTCCCCAGTCAGGATACGGATGTAGTTTTTGCGCATCTTGCCGGAAATATGAGCGATAACCACGTGACCATTTTCCAGTTCCACACGGAACATGGTATTGGGCAAGGTTTCGAGAATGGTACCCTGCATCTCAATACTGTCTTCTTTAGCCATTGAATCCTCTTGATAAGCCACAACAAAAAACCGCTGGATCATGCCGGATTTAAGGCTATGTGTAAAGTTTACTCGGGCTTGGTGTCGATTTTTTTCCATTCGCCCTGTACCAGCAGCTCATGGGGCAGGTATTGGCGCTTGTAATTCATCTTGCGGCACTCCTCCACCAGATACCCCAGATAGAGCCACTGACGACCGGTACGTCTGGCCAGTTCCAACTGGCTCAGGATGGCGAAGGTGCCGAGCGACCGGTCGGCATAGTCGGGGTCGAAGAAGGTGTACATGGCGCTCAGAGAGTGGGGAAGCAGATCCGTGGTGGCCACGCCGATGAGGCGTCCCTCCTTGCGCATCTCCAGATAGAGGGGGGGCATCCAGTCGCAGTGCAGGAACCCCTTGTATTGGGTCCGGCTCGGTGGATACATGCTGCCATCCCGATGACGCTCACGGATATAGCGTTCATAGAGCTGGTAATACTCGGGCTTGTCGTCATAGCTCAGCACGAGCTCGAGATCCCGGTTCAACTGGCGGATGCGCTTCTGCCCACGGCTCGGGATGAAGCGTTCACTGTGTATGCGCAAGGATTGGCAGGCGCTGCAGGCGGGACAGTGAGGACGATAGATGTCGTTGCCACTGCGCCGGAATCCTGCCGTCAGCAGCCGTTCGTACCCGGCGGCGTTGAGCAGTTCATGGTCCATCAGGACCAGCAACTGCTCCTGCTCGTGACCGAGGTAGCTGCACGGGTGCCTGGGGGTCAGCCCGACCTTGAGGATCACTTCTTCACTCATAGGCTGATTCTCCTCGGTTGCCAGCATCCCTCTTGCAACGATTGCCGGGTCAGGGTGGCCAGGGTGGCCAGAAAGCGCTGCCTTGGCCACTCCTGGACACCCAGCGTGGCCAGAAAGTCGTTTTGCATCTGGCAGTCGATGAGGGCACCGCCGTGCCCTGCAAAGTGGCGACAGAGGGCCACCATGGCCAGTTTGGCGCCATTGTCGATGCGGCTGAACATGGATTCACCACAAAAGAGTCGGCCCAGGGAGAGGCCATAGAGGCCTGCCTGCAACTGATCATCCTGCCAGATTTCGATGGAGTGGGCATGACCGAGGCGATGAAGGCACCGATAGGCGTCGATCATGGGGGCACTTATCCAGGTGCCGCTGGCGGTGCGACGGGGGGCGGCGCAGGCTGCAATGACGTCATCAAAGGCGCGATTGATGTAAATCTCGAAGGGTGTGCGGCGCAAACACTTCTGCAGGCTGCGGCCGATGTGGAGTTCCTCGGGCACGATGACTCCCCTGGGGTCCGGTGACCACCACAGCAGTGGCTGATGGGGTTCATTCCACGGAAAGATCCCGCTGTGGTAAGCTGCCAGCAATCGAGCGGGGGAGAGATCTCCCCCAATCGCGAGCAGCCCGTTGGGCTCTTCCAGCGCATGGCTGGGGGAGGGAAACCAGCACAGCTCATCATCCAGTTCGGTAAGATAGCGAGACATAAGGCAGAGGTTCATAGATGAAGGCCATTATCCTGATAGTATCCAGCTTGCTTGGCTTTGTCACGGCGCCGGCCTGGAGTGCGGTGTATGAACGCAACACGGCGCGTCCGGTGGAGCAGGTGGTCTTCGGCCAGGTGGATGCGGTGCGCAACATCACCCAGCGCCAGATGGTGGAATCAGAGCATTCCGGCTGGAAAACGCTGGGAGGGGCCGTGCTTGGCGGGCTGCTCGGCAACCAGTTTGGCGGTGGGCACGGGCGGGAGATTGCCACTGCGGTCGGAGCGCTGGCGGGAGCGGCGGCGGTGCAGCAGTTTCAGTCAGGGGGCAGCGTGGTGGAGAACAAGCTGGTGGAGCTGCTGATCCGCAACGAGCAGAACGGGCTCATCAACGTGATCCAGGATTACGATCCGGCCATGGTCTTTGCGCAGGGCGACAAGGTGCGCATCCTCTATTTCAGCGATGGGGTGCGGGTCGACAAGACCTATTGAACGGTGAAGAAGGGATTGACCCGGCGGCCGCCACACAAGGGGCGCCGGGCGGTACTACACGGAGTGCCTCTGCTGATGCTTGCTCAGACGTCCTGACAGACTATCTTGTCTCGCCCGGTATTCTTTGCCTGATACAACTGGCGATCTGCCTCGCTCAGCGCCTCGTCCATGGAGAGCCGCCCGACATTGATGACGCCGAAACTGGCGCGTACAAAGAGCGATATCTCCCGGGACAGCGGTTGCTGGCGCATTTGCAGACGAAGCCCTTCCAGTCGCTTGAGCAGCACGGGAACGGGGCAGTGGGGCACCATCAGGGCAAATTCTTCACCACCGAATCGGGCTATCATGGCATCCGGGAAGAACTGGGTGAGCAGCCTGGCCAGATGACAGAGCAGCTGATCGCCGATGGCATGCCCCCAGTGATCATTGACCTGCTTGAAGTGATCCACATCGAGCACGCACAGGGAGAGCTGCGCCTGATGGCGCTGATGCTCCTCGAACCACTTTTGACCCTCGTTGAACCAGTAGCGTCTGTTGTAAAGTCCGGTCAGGTAGTCTCGGTTGGCCGATTCCTGGATGTTGTTGAACTGCTCAAGGGCCTCCAGGTTGTGGCTGACCCGGCACTGCAGCTCCTCGGGTTCAAAGGGCTGATTGAGAAAATCATTCGCCCCTTGCTTGAGGTAGCGTGCCGAGAGGCCGTGTTTGTCCGATACCGAGATGCCGATGATGGCGAGCTGCTGCTTGCTGTAGCGCTCGCGCAGCATTCGCACCAGGCTGATGCCGTCGATCTCCGGCATGTAGTAGTCCACCAGCATCAGGCGAATGGCGGGGTGCTGCTCGAGCTGCGCCAGCGCATCGCGGGCAGAATTGGCCTCGTGCACCTGCAACAACTGCTTGCGCAACTGGGCCGCGGTACGGTGACGGGAGGTGCGTGAATCGTCGACCACCAAGACTTCGATGGCCTGGTTGAGGTAGAGGCGGTGCACCAGACCGACAGCATATTGCAGGGAGTGACGTGAATCCTTCATCACGTAGTCCAGCACCCCGGCCTCCAGCCAGGCTTCCCGCTTCTCTTCGCTGATGTCGGCCGTCAGGATCACCACCGGCAGCCCACGCTCCCTCAGCACGTTGACAGCCTCTCCGCCGGGGGCGTCCGGCAGGGTGAGATCCACCAGGGCGACCACATAATCTTCCCCATGGCAATCGCGAGCCCCTTCAAGGGTATCGAACGCGTCGATTTCCAGCCCGGTCTGCTGCGCAATGGCCTGGGTCAGCATGCGGCGTACCGTCAGGCTGTCTTCCACTATCATTATTTTTCGTTTCATCCTGCTCCTTGCAATAAAAAAGGGCATGCCAACTGGCATGCCCTTTATATCCTTCCGATTATTGTGCGTCCAGATATCGCTCAGCATCGAGGGCGGCCATGCAGCCGGTCCCTGCGGAGGTGATCGCCTGGCGGTAGACGTGGTCGGCCACGTCGCCGGCGGCGAACACGCCCGGGATGCTGGTCTGGGTTGCGAACCCTTCCAGTCCGCCACGCACTTTCAGATAGCCGTTTTCCATCGCCAGCTGCCCTTCGAAGATCTGGGTGTTGGGCTGGTGACCGATGGCGATGAAGACCCCCATCAGCGGCAGCTCGGAGGTGGTGTCATCCCGGGTGCTGCGCAGGCGCACGCCGGTGACGCCCATGTCGTCACCCAGTACTTCGTCCAGGGTCTGATGGGTGTGCAGGACGATATTGCCGCTCTCGACCTTGTCG
Source organism: Aeromonas sp. R5-1 (assembly GCF_040908265.1). Classification (NCBI taxonomy): domain Bacteria; kingdom Pseudomonadati; phylum Pseudomonadota; class Gammaproteobacteria; order Aeromonadales; family Aeromonadaceae; genus Aeromonas; species Aeromonas sp. R5-1. The sequence continues at coordinate 48,008 of NZ_JBFODJ010000060.1, read as the reverse complement.
TTGAGGCGCTTGATCAGGATCTTCTCGGCGCGGAACTCGTCGCGGCGATGGATGAGGTGCACCTTTTTGGCGATGTTGGCCAGATAGAGTGCCTCTTCCACGGCGGTGTTGCCGCCGCCGACCACTGCCACTTCCTGATTGCGGTAGAAGAAGCCGTCACAGGTGGCGCAGGCGGAGACGCCGCGGCCCTTGAAAGCCTCTTCGGAGGGCAGACCCAGATATTTGGCGGAGGCACCGGTGGCGAGGATCAGCGCATCGCAGGTGTATTCACCGTTGTCCCCCTTGAGGCGGAAGGGACGCTCGGTCAGCGTCACTTCATTGATATGATCAAAGAGGATGCGGGTATCGAACTTCTCTGCATGCTCTTTCATGCGCTCCATCAGGGCCGGGCCGGTCAGCCCTTCCGCGTCCCCTGGCCAGTTTTCCACTTCGGTGGTGGTGGTCAGCTGACCACCTTGCTGCATGCCGGTGATGAGCAGGGGATTGAGGTTGGCGCGAGCGGCATAGACGGCCGCAGTGTAACCTGCCGGACCGGATCCCAGGATCAGCAGTTTGCTGTGAGTGACTTGGCTCATGATGTGATTTCCGAGACGTGATGAGTTTGCGCGATTGTAGGTAATTCGTGATCCGTGGTCAAAGGCCAGCGCATCGATTGGGGCAATCGCCAGCAAGAGGGGTGAGCCGGGGATGGCAGGCATAAAAAAACCGCCCATCGCGGGCGGATTTTCACTCATCTACCTCCCTTTGCAGGGACGCGATCAGTTCAGCAGGGTCAGGGGATCCGTGTAAGCCAGGTTGTGGGCCACGGCAACCTCCTTGCAGGTGATTTTGCCCGCCATCACGTTCAGGCCGTGCAACAGGTGGGGATCGGCGAGCAGAGCGTTGCGATAGCCCTGTTCGGCCAGCTTGATGATGAAGGGGAGGGTGGCGTTGTTCAGGGCCACGGTGGAGGTCCGCGCCACGGCACCCGGCATGTTGGCCACGCAGTAGTGCACCACCTCGTCGACGATGAAGGTGGGATCTTCATGGGTGGTGGCATGGGAGGTCTCGACACAGCCGCCCTGGTCGATGGCCACGTCCACGATGGCTGCACCGGGTTTCATGCGAGCAATGTGGTCACGGCTGACAAGTTTTGGCGCAGTGGCGCCAGGTACCAGCACGCCGCCGATGACCAGGTCCGCCGCCAGCAGATGGCGCTCCAGGGTCTCGCGGTTGGAGTAGACCACCTTGGCAGCCCCTTGGAACTCGCTGTCGAGACGGCGCAGGGTATCGACGTTGTTGTCGAGGATGGTGACGTCGGCACGCAGGCCGACGGCCATGCGGGCTGCGTTGGAGCCCACCACACCACCACCGATGATCACCACCTTGGCCGGTTCCACACCGGGCACACCGCCGAGCAGCACGCCGCTGCCGCCACGGGATTTCTCCAGTGCCTGGGCTCCGGCCTGAATAGACATGCGTCCGGCCACTTCCGACATGGGGGCCAGCAGGGGCAGACCGCCACGACCGTCTGTGACGGTTTCATAGGCGATGCAGACGGCACCACTGTCGATGAGATCCTGGGTCTGGGCCAGGTCCGGCGCCAGATGCAGATAGGTAAAGAGGGTCTGGCCGGGACGCAGCATGGCCCGTTCCACTGCCTGGGGTTCCTTGACCTTGACGATCATCTCCGCCTTGGCGAAAACTTCGGCAGCGGAGGCTAGGATCTCGGCTCCGGCAGCCAGATAATCTGCGTCACTGAACCCAATGCCATTTCCTGCGCCGCTTTGGACGAAAACAGTATGGTTTCGTGCTGTCAGTTCACGTACACTGGCCGGAACCATGCCTACGCGATATTCATGGTTTTTTATTTCCTTAGGTACACCGATAATCATGCTATCCCTCGTCTATCGATTGGTGGTTTATGTTGCCTAGATGTTAAGCGACATTTGCGCCTAGTATATTCAGGTATTGACAGGATTTGTGACCATTATTATAAAATGACTGGTGATTCTTACCAAAAAATAGCCAAAGGATGGAATTAAATGATGGAAGCTAAGAGTCGGCTAAAGGATTTGGACAGGATTGACCGCAACATTCTGAATGAACTGCAAAAGGATGGCAGGATTTCGAACGTTGAGTTGTCCAAACGAGTTGGCCTGAGTCCCACACCGTGTCTGGAACGGGTTCGTCGCCTGGAGCGACAAGGGTATATCGAAGGATATGCCGCCATTCTGAACCCTCATTATCTGGACGCGTCTCTGCTGGTGTTCGTGGAAATTACCCTCAATCGTGGCGCCCCCGATGTGTTCGAGCAGTTCAACAAGGCTGTTCAGGTGCTCGAAGAGATCCAGGAGTGCCATCTGGTGTCCGGTGATTTCGACTATCTGCTCAAGACCCGCGTCAGCGACATGTCCGCTTACCGCCGCCTGCTGGGTGAAACCCTGCTGCGTCTGCCGGGCGTCAACGACACCCGCACCTACGTGGTGATGGAAGAGGTCAAACAGAGCAGTCGTCTGGTGATCAGCACCCGATAAGCGGGGTTGTGCTGTGACTTGCAAGTTCCATGACGAGTCACGATAGTCAGAAACGAGCGGCCGGTCCGCTCGTTTCTTCTTATAGAGAGTTTCAGGCCCGCCCTCAGGCACTGGCTGACAATCGGTGGGCTTTTCAGGGATACTAGGCCCCCTATCCCCGCATTCATGTTTTCACAAAGGAGCCGGAGTTTGGCCGATAAAAAGCTGTTTACTCCTTTATCAGGTACACAACGGATCTTCGAGGCCGTCTTGATCGCCATCACCCTGATGGCTGCCTATCTTTTGCTTGCCCTGCTGACCTACCATCCCGCCGATCCCGGCTGGTCGCAAACCTCCTGGCAAGGGGAGGTGAAGAACCTCGCGGGCAGCGCAGGTGCCTGGCTCGCCGACATCACCATGTTTACCTTCGGGGCCTTCTCCTATCTGGTGCCCCCTCTGGTGGTGCTGCTTGGCTGGAGCCTGTTCTGGCGCCCGAGCAAGCTGCTGGAAGTGGATTACCTCACCCTGTCGGTACGGATCATCGGCTTCGTGCTGACGGTGCTTGGCATGTCCGCCATCGCCAGCATGAACTTCAACGACTTGCAGAACTTTTCCGCCGGCGGCCTGGTGGGGGATGTGATCGCCTCAGCCGTGGTGCCGCTCTTTGGCGGCGTGGGGGCCAACCTGATGCTGCTCTGCTTCGTGGCGACCGGCATCACCCTCTTTACCGGCTGGTCCTGGCTCACCATCGTCGAGCGCATCGGTGCCGCCTGCACCGGCTCAGTCAGCGCCATCTACCATTTCCCCACCACCCTGGGCCGCTGGCTCACCGGTGGTTGGCGCCAGCCCCGCTATGAGGGGCCGGATCCCCTGCTGGAAGGGGGCGTGGGCAGCTTCGATCAGGAAGAGGATGACGAAGACCCCCACGGCAGCTGGACACGCAACCCCAAGGCGAAGAATCGCGCTCAAAAGACAAAAGCTGACGAATGGCTGCCGGAGCTTGACGAAGACACCTTCCAGTTCGATCCGCAGTTTGACGACGAAGAGGACGAGGCTCCGGCGCCTGCCGCCAAGGGCAAGCGCGTGGCCAATGGCCGTCCGCGTCCTGCCGTGCGCCAGGAAGAAGATGACCTCGACTTGCCCTGGGCGGAGGGGGATGACGAACCCGATGCTCCCGTTGCCGCTGCGCCGGTGAAAGCCAAGCGCCGTCCCCAGCCCGGTCTGGCCCCTTTGCCGAGCATCGATCTGCTGGACAGGCCGCCCGCCAAGACCCAGATGATGAGCAAGGACGAGCTGGAGCGCATGGGCCGGCTGGTGGAGGCGAAGCTCGCCGATTACAACGTGCAGGCCAAGGTGGTGGGCGTCTATCCCGGTCCCGTCATTACCCGCTTCGAACTGGACCTGGCGCCGGGCATGAAGGCGAGCAAGATCACCAATCTTTCCCGGGATCTCGCCCGTTCTCTCTCTGCCAGCAGCGTGCGGGTGGTGGAAGTGATCCCGGGCAAGACGTTCGTCGGGATCGAGCTGCCCAACCGGGTACGCCAGACCGTCTACCTGCGGGAGACCCTCGACTGCGAGGCGTTCGCGGCCAGCCGCAATCCGCTCACCATGGGGCTGGGTCAGGACATCGCGGGGGAACCCGTGGTGGTGAACCTCGCCAAGATGCCCCACCTGCTGGTGGCCGGTACCACGGGCTCGGGCAAGTCGGTGGGGGTGAACACCATGATCATCTCCATGCTCTACAAATCCTCCCCCGAGGATCTGCGCTTCATCATGATCGACCCCAAGATGCTGGAGCTCTCGGTCTATGAAGGCATTCCGCATCTGCTGACCGAGGTGGTCACCGACATGAAGGATGCCGCCAACGCCCTGCGCTGGTGCGTAGGCGAGATGGAGCGTCGTTACAAGCTGATGTCCGCGGTCGGGGTGCGCAACCTCAAGGGGTACAACGACAAGGTGTTGGCCGCCATCGAGGCGGGGGATCCCTTGGTCGACCCCCTGTGGCGTCCGGGTGACTCCATGGATCAGATGCCGCCGGAGCTGGAAAAACTGCCCCACATCGTGGTGGTGGTGGACGAGTTCGCCGACATGATGATGATCGTCGGCAAGAAGGTGGAGGAGCTTATCGCCCGTATCGCCCAGAAGGCACGGGCGGCCGGTATTCACCTTATCCTCGCGACCCAGCGTCCGTCGGTGGATGTCATTACCGGTCTCATCAAGGCCAACATCCCGACCCGTATCTCCTTCCAGGTGTCGAGCAAGATCGATTCGCGCACCATCCTGGACCAGGGGGGCGCCGAATCCCTGCTCGGCATGGGTGACATGCTCTACATGCCTGCCGGCACCTCCAACCCCACCCGTGTCCACGGTGCCTTCGTCGATGACCACGAGGTACACAAGGTGGTGGCGGACTGGAAACTGCGTGGCGAGCCGGATTACATCGACGAGATCCTCTCCGGCGAGTCGGACGGCGAGGGCGGCGGTGGCGACTTCGGCGGGGGCGGCGATGAAGAGCTCGATCCCCTGTTCGACGAGGCGGTGGCCTTCGTGGTGGAATCCCGCCGTGGCTCCACCTCCAGCGTCCAGCGCAAGTTCAAGATCGGTTACAACCGGGCGGCCCGTCTCATCGAGCAGATGGAAAACCAGGGCATCGTCAGCGCCCCGGGCGGCAACGGCCAGCGCGACGTGCTGGCACCGCCGCCGGTTCGTGACTAAGCCTAACTCCTGTATCATTCTGGCCATGCCCTCTGCGGGCGTGGCCTTTTATCGAGAACCTCCCTATGAAGAGCCTGATGAAAAAACAACTGTTGATGGGTTCCATTCTGCTGGTCGCCAGCAGCCAGGTATGGGCCGATGCGGCCAGTGATCTCAAGGAGAAGCTCTCCTCCGTCAATGTCTTCTCCGCGACGTTTGCCCAGACCGTTTATGACAGCAAGGGCAAGGAGCTGCAAAAGGCGAGCGGCTCCCTGCTGGTGCAGCGACCCAACCGCTTCAACTGGCACACTACCTCCCCGGACGAGAGCCTGATCGTGGCCGATGGCAAGGATGTGTGGGTGTACGACCCCTTCGTCGAGCAGGTCACCGCTCTCAAGATGAAGGATGCGGTGCTCAACACCCCCTTCGTGCTCATCGCGGGCAACGACAACAGCCTCTGGAAGAACTATGACGTGACCCAGGAAGGGGATGTCTATACCGTCACCAGCCGCAACAAGGACGAGCTGATCGCCTCCTTTCGCATCACCTTCGACCGTCAGAACAACATCAGTCGCTTCGACGTGAAAGAGGCCCAGGGCCAGTGGAGCGAGTTCACCCTGAGCAGCTTCAACCGCAAGCCGGTGCTCAAGGGCAACGAATTTGTCTTCAAGATCCCGAAGGGGGTCGAGCTGGACGACCAGCGCTGATGAGCCAGCCGTTACCGGCGTTATCGTCTGACCGGGCGTCATGGACGACCGGTCAGATGCAAGGTCAATGCAGATGAGCAATTTATCCCTGGATTTCTCCTCGGACTTTCGTCCGCTGGCGGCCCGGATGCGGCCGCAAACCCTCGAGCAGTACATCGGCCAGCAGCATATCCTGGGGCCGGACAAGCCCCTGCGAAAAGCGATCCTGGCGGGGCACTGCCACTCCATGATCCTCTGGGGGCCCCCCGGCACCGGCAAGACCACGCTGGCAGAACTGGTTGCCCACTACTGCCAGGCGGAGGTGGAGCGGCTCTCGGCGGTCACCTCCGGCATCAAGGAGATCCGCACCGCCCTCGACAAGGCGAAGGAGAACGGGTGGCGCGGGGTGCGCACCATCCTGTTCGTGGATGAAGTCCACCGCTTCAACAAGAGCCAGCAGGATGTCTTCCTGCCCCACATCGAAGACGGCACCATCACCTTCATCGGCGCCACCACCGAGAACCCCTCGTTCGAGCTCAACAATGCGCTGCTCTCCCGGGCCCGGGTCTATCTGCTCAAGAGGCTGGAGGAGCAGGACATCCTCGCCATGATCGATCAGGCGATGCAGGATGCTCGCGGGCTCAATGACCCTAGCCTGCGCTTTGCCCCCGGGGCCAAGGAGGCGCTGGCGAAAGCCGTGGACGGGGACGGGCGCAAGTCTCTGAACTATCTGGAGCTCCTGGCCGACATGGCCGAGGCCGACAGCTCAGGGGCGCGGGTGATCGACAGTACCCTGCTCGCCGCCGTGGTGGGGGAGCACGTGGCCCGTTTCGACAAGGGCGGCGATCACTTCTACGACCTCATCTCGGCGGTGCACAAGTCCATTCGCGGCTCGGCACCGGATGCGGCCCTCTACTGGTATGCCCGCATGGTGAGCGCCGGCTGCGATCCCCTCTACATCGCCCGCCGCTTGCTGGCCATTGCCTCGGAAGACGTGGGCAACGCCGATCCCCGTGCCATGCAGGTGGCGCTCTCGGCCTGGGACTGCTTCCATCGCATCGGCCCGGCGGAAGGGGAGCGGGCCATCGCCCAGGCCATCGTCTACCTCGCCTGCGCCCCCAAGAGCAATGCGGTCTACACCGCCTGGAAGGCGGCGCTTCACGACGCCAAGAACCTGCCGGACTTCGAGGTGCCGCCGCACCTTCGCAATGCACCGACCAAGCTGATGAGCGAGCTGGGCTACGGCGCCGAGTATCGCTACGCCCACGACGAGCCGGGGGCCTATGCGGCCGGCGAGCAGTACTTCCCCCCGGAGCTTGCCGGCAAGCAGTACTATCAGCCCACCGAGCGGGGGCTTGAGAAGCAGATAGCCCAGAAGCTCGACTATCTGCATGAGCTGGACAAGCAGAGCCCGCGCAAGCGATAGGAAAGACCTTCAGGTTCCTTGCCCGGAAAAGGGCACGGCAAGGGCATCAGGGGAGGGGGTTCCCGGCAAAAACGGGCGCAATAGTCCCTGTTCGGGCGGGGGGGCGGTCTGCTACACTGCCCGTCTGACCCCGGTTGTCTTGGCCTTGCACCATCTTCTTGATTTCGAAGGCCCGATTCCGAAGGCAAAGGGGTGCGCCAACCGATGTTAACTTCCGGATCTGTTTCCCAACCCGGTCACGATGACCCGGGCCCAGATCCCATTAAAAAAAGTAGGTAAACCATGCTGGATCCCAAATATCTGCGCAGCGACATCACCGAAGCTGCCGCTCGTCTGGCGACACGTGGCTACGTTCTGGACGTAGCGGCGGTCAATGTTCTGGAAGAGAAACGCAAGGATCTGCAGTCCCGCACCCAGGAGCTGCAGGCCGAGCGCAACGCCCGCTCCAAGTCCATCGGTGAGGCTGCCCGTCGTGGTGAAGATGTTGCCCCCCTCAAGGCCGAGGTGACCAAGATCAACGACGAGCTCGAGACCAGCAAGGTCGAGCTGGAGGCCCTGCTGGCCCAGCTCAAGGGGATCGCCGACGCCATCCCCAACCTGCCGAGCGAGACCACCCCGGTGGGCCGTGACGAGAACGACAACGTGGAGGTCCGCCGCTGGGGTACCCCGCGTGAGTTCGATTTCCCGGTGCGCGATCACATCGATCTGGGTGAGGCGGCCAAGGGGGTCGACTTCAAGAACGGCGTCAAGCTCTCCGGCGCCCGTTTCGTGGTCATGAAGGGTCAGATTGCCCGTCTGCACCGCGCCCTGGCCCAGTTCATGCTGGACCTGCACACCCTGCAGCACGGCTACACCGAGTGCTACGTGCCCTATCTGGTCAACCCGGACAGCCTGTACGGCACCGGCCAGCTGCCCAAGTTCTCCCAGGATCTCTTCAATACCGGCATCGAAGGGGAAGGGGAAGACGAAGGCAAGGTGCGCAAGTTCTCCCTCATCCCGACCTCCGAAGTGCCGCTCACCAACATGGCCCGTGACGAGATCTTCGACGAGCAGGAGCTGCCCATCAAGATGACCGCCCACAGCCCCTGTTTCCGCTCCGAAGCCGGCTCCTACGGTCGTGATACCCGTGGCCTCATCCGTATGCACCAGTTCGACAAGGTCGAGATGGTGCAACTGGTGCACCCGGAAAAATCCTGGGATGCCCTGGAAGAGATGGTGGGTCACGCCGAGAAGGTGCTGCAACTGCTGGAGCTGCCGTATCGCGTGATGGCGCTTTCCACCGGTGACATGGGCTTCTGCGCCGCCAAGACCTACGATCTGGAAGTGTGGCTGCCGGCCCAGAACACCTATCGCGAGATCTCCTCCGTCTCCAACTGCACCGACTTCCAGGCGCGCCGCATGCAGGCTCGCGTGCGCATCGACGGCAAGCCGCAGCTCATTCACACCCTGAATGGTTCCGGTCTGGCGGTGGGTCGTACCCTGGTGGCCGTGCTCGAGAACTACCAGCAGGCAGATGGCCGCATCGCCATCCCGGCTGCGCTGCAATCCTACATGGGCGGCCTGACCCACATCGGGTAAGCGCTGGTTGCAGACGACAACGCCATGGCATGCCATGGCGTTGTGCATTCTGGGCCCGGGAAACCCGCCGCAAGGGGAAGGGATAGCTCCCTTCGGGCCTGTAACACAATTTTATCAAGCATTGCGCAATCGTTTTTGTTAGACTGCGCCGCAATTTCGCAGGACATCTTTTTCTATGGTCTGGATTGATTACGCCATCATCGGCATCGTCGGTTTCTCCGCCCTCATCAGCCTGGTGCGCGGCTTTCTCAAGGAGGCCATGTCTCTGGTCACCTGGTTCGTCGCCTTTTTCATTGCCAGCCATTTCTATCCTGATCTCGCCGTCTATTTCACCTCTTTCTCCGATGCCATGGTTCGCAACGGTCTGGCCATCGCCGCCCTGTTCGTGGCGACCCTGATCCTGGGGAGCGTGGTGAACTACGTGGTGGGCCTGCTGGTGGAAAAGACCGGGCTTTCCGGCACCGACAGGGTGCTCGGGGTCTGTTTTGGCGCCATTCGCGGGGTGCTGATCGTCAGCGCCCTGCTGTTTTTCATGGATACCTTCACCAGCCTCTCCCAGAGCGACTGGTGGGTGGCGTCCAGGCTGGTGCCGGAGTTCAAGCCGGTGATCCAGTGGTTTTTCGGGTTCATGATGAACTCGTCCAGTTTTCTTCAACAGGTACAGTGACTTCGAGGTAGCAAAGACATGTGCGGTATTGTCGGTATAGTTGGCACCACCCCCGTCAATCAGGCCCTCTACGACGCCTTGACGGTGTTGCAGCACAGGGGACAGGATGCCGCCGGGATCGTGACCATTGACAGTGGAAACTTCCGGCAACGCAAGGCCAACGGTCTGGTGAAGGATGTGTTTGAAGTGCGCCACATGCAGCGCCTGAAAGGGAATATCGGCATCGGACACGTCCGTTATCCCACCGCAGGCAGCTCCAGTGCGGCAGAGGCGCAGCCGTTTTACGTGAACTCCCCCTACGGCATGGTGCTGGCCCACAACGGCAACCTCACCAACGCCAAGGAGCTCAAGGAGCAGCAGTTCAAGGTGGCCCGCCGCCACATCAACACCACCTCGGACTCCGAAGTGCTGTTGAACGTGCTGGCCCACGAGCTGGACTTGTGCGACAAGATGGCGCTGCGCCCGGAAGATATCTTCTCGGCGGTGCGCAAGGTGCACCAGCAGATCCGCGGCGCCTATGCCGTGGTCTCTCTGGTGATCGGCCACGGCCTCATCGGGTTCCGTGACCCGAACGGCATTCGCCCGCTGATCCTGGGTCGCCGGGTCGACGAGCAGGGGCAGGTGGAGTACATGCTCGCCTCCGAGAGCGTGGCCCTCGACGCCATCGGTTTCGAGACGGTGCGTGACGTCGCCCCGGGCGAGGCCATCTACATCACCGAGCAGGGCCAGCTCTTCTCCGAGCAGTGTGCGGAGAACCCGCAGATGAACCCCTGCATCTTCGAATACGTCTACTTCGCCCGTCCCGACTCCTTCATCGACAAGGTCTCCGTCTATGCCGCCCGCCTCAACATGGGTCGCAAGCTGGGCCAGAAGATCGCACGGGAGTGGGATGATCTCGACGTGGACGTGGTCATCCCCATCCCCGAGACCTCCTGCGACGTGGCGCTGGAAATCGCCCACACCCTGGGCCTGCCGTACCGTCAGGGCTTCGTGAAGAACCGCTACATCGGCCGTACCTTCATCATGCCGGGCCAGACCCAGCGCAAGAAGTCGGTGCGCCGCAAGCTCAACGCCATCAGCTCCGAATTCAAGGGCAAGAAGGTGTTGCTGGTGGACGACTCCATCGTGCGGGGCACCACCTCCGAGCAGATCATCCAGATGGCCCGTGAAGCGGGGGCCGCCAAGGTCTACTTCGCCTCGGCCGCGCCGGAAATTCGCTTCCCCAACGTCTACGGCATCGACATGCCCACCGCCAACGAGCTCATTGCCCATGGCCGTGAAGTGGAAGAGGTGTGCAAGCTTATCGGTGCCGACGGCCTCATCTTCCAGGATCTGGAAGATCTGGAAGAGGCGGTGCGGGAGATCAACCCCGAGCTGCGCCACTTCGAGACCTCGGTCTTCAACGGTCACTATGTGACCTCCGACGTGGATCAGGGTTATCTGGACCACCTCAATGCCCTGCGCAGCGACGACAACAAGGCCGTACGCGAGTGGCAGGAAGGGACCAGCAACCTCGAGATCTTCAACGAAGGCAGTTAAACGTTTTCAGATTGCCAGCGTGATGAACAACAGGGGGGCCTCGGCCCCCCTGTTGCATGGATGCGCCTTGCGGCGAAACTGAGGGGGGCTCAGGCCAGATCCTCCCCGTTGCTCGCGATCACCTTTTGGTACCACCAGAACGACTTCTTGCGCCGGCGGGCCAGGGTGCCATGGCCGGCGTCGTCCCGGTCCACGTGGACGAAGCCATAGCGCTTGCTCATCTCGCCGGTGGAGGCGGAGACGAGATCGATGCAGCCCCAGCTGGTGTACCCCATCAGGGGCACGCCGTCCTCGATGGCGTCCCCCATGGCCTCGATGTGGGCGCGCAGGTAGGCGATGCGGTAGTCGTCCTCTATCTCCCCTTGCTCGTTCACTTCGTCCACTGCACCCAGGCCGTTTTCCACCAGGAAGAGCGGCTTCTGGTAGCGATCGTGCAAGGTGTTGAGGGTGATGCGAAGGCCCAGGGGGTCGATGCCCCAGCCCCACTCGCTCACCTCGATGTGGGGATTGCGCAGGGACTTGACCACGTTGGCCTCGCTGGTGTTGCCCGCATTCATGTCGGCGGCGGCGCAGCGGGAGGCGTAGTAGCTGAAGGAGACGAAATCCACGGTGTGCCTGAGGATCTCGTCATCTTCCGGCCCCTTCACCAGGGTGATCCCCTTGTCACGAAACACCCTCTGCGCATAGGCCGGGTAGGCGCCCCTGGCCTGCACGTCGATGAAGAGGAGGTTCTCCCGATCTTTCTGGAGGGCGGTCCAGACGTCGGCGGGCTTGCAGGAGTAGGGGTAGAAGTTGCCCCCCGCCAGCATGCAGCCCACCTGGTTGGCCGGGTTCACCTCGTGGGCGATCCGGGTCGCCAGGGCGCTGGCCACCAGCTCGTGGTGGGCGGCCTGATACTTCACCTGATCCTGGTGCTCCCCTTCCTCGAACACCAGCCCCGCCCCGGAGAAGGGGCTGTGCAGCAGGATGTTGATCTCGTTGAAGGTGAGCCAGTACTTCACCAGGCCGTCGAACTGCTCGAAGCAGGCGCGGGCGTAGCGGGTGAAAAACTCCACCATCTGGCGGTTGCGCCAGGAGCCGTACTCGGTCACCAGGTGCATGGGCACGTCGAAGTGGCACAGGGTCACCAGGGGTTCGATGCCGTGCTTCTTGCACTCCTCGAACAGGGCCCGGTAGAAGGCGATGCCCTCCGCATTGGGCTCCCGCTCGTCCCCCCTGGGGTAGATCCGGCTCCAGGCGATGGAGGTGCGAAACACGGTGAAGCCCATCTCGGCCATCAGGGCGATGTCGTCCTTGTAGCGGTGATAGAAGTCGATGGCCCCGTGGCTCGGGTAGAACTCGTCCTCCCGCAGGGAGAAGCGCTTCTCCTGGCCGAGCTTGACCGCCATGCGGCTCGGGCCGTGGGGGATCATGTCCACCGTGGTCAGGCCCTTGCCCCCCTCGAGATGGGCGCCTTCCGCCTGGTTGGCGGCCAGGGCGCCGCCCCACAGGAAGCCTTCGGGAAATCTTGCTAACGACATTGGTTACCTCTTGTCATGTCTGATAGGGAGTCACGCGCCGGCGGTGGCCTGTGCCTGGCTGGCCGTGACGGGCTGGGGAGCAGCGTTCTCGCCGGGGGCCTCCACCGGGATGTCCTCAAATCCCATCACCAGGGTCAGCACGAAGGAGAGCACCACGGAGAGCGCCATCACGCCGAACACCCAGGCGATGGTCATGGGGTTGGCCGGATCGAAGAACTGCACGCTGGTAAAGAGCCCGGGGGCGGCCATGGAGTGGCTGGCGAGCCCCGCCATGCCGGCGACGGCGCCGCAGACAAAGCCGCTGATGAGGCTCGCGATGAGCGGACGCTTGAGGCGCAGGGCCACACCGTAGAGCGCGGGTTCGGAGATCCCCGCCATGATGGCGGAGGCGGCCGCCGCGAGCGCCGTCTGGCGCAGTTCCGGGTTTCGGGTGCGCCAGGCCACCGCCAGGGACGAGCCGCCAAGAGAGAGATTGGCGCCGATTTCGGAGGGCATGACCATGCCTTCCTTGCCGGTCTCGGCGATGGTCTGGATGATGGTCGGGGTGAAGACGCGGTGCATGCCGGTCATCACCAGCAGGGGCCAGAGCGCCCCCATGATGGCCACCGACAGCCAGCCCAGGTAGTCGTGGACCGTGTAGACCAGGCCGGAGATGGCGGTGCCAATCCAGATGCCGACGGGGCCGATGAAGAGGATGGCCAGCGGCGCCGCGATCAGCACGATCAGCATGGGTTTGAGGAAGTTCTTGGTGACCGCCGGGGTGATGCGGTCGACCCAGCCCTCGATGTAGGAGAGGCACCAGGTCATCACCAGCGCCGGAATGACGGTGTAGGTGTATTTGACCGCGGTCACCGGGACCAGGGCGAAGGTCACCTGCTCCCCTTCGGCGGCTCTGGCCATCAGCTCGATGAAGCTGGGGTGCACCAGCACGCCTGCGATGGCGATGGCCAGGGACATGTTGGTCTTGAACTTGACGGCGGCGGAGGCGGCCACCATCAGGGGCAGGAAGAAGAAGGCCCCATCCCCGGCCACCGTGAGGATGGTGAGGGTCGAGGAGCCTTTCTCCAGCACGCCGGTCATCTCCAGCACCATGGCCAGCAGCTTGAGCATGGAGCCGCCGATGATGGCCGGGATGAGGGGGGACATGGTGCCGATCAGGGCGTCGAGGATGGCGGCGCCCATGCGGCGCAGGCTCCAGCCAGCGGAAGCCTCCGCAAGCGGAGTCTGCCCGCCGCCCTGGGGCAGCAGGGCCAGCACTTCGCGATAGGCGTGGGAGACGGTGTTGCCGATGATCACCTGACACTGGTTGTCCGCCTGCACCACCCCGAGCACGCCCGTGATGGCCTTGAGGGCAGGGCCATTGACCCGGGCGGGATCGCCGAGCACAAAGCGCAGCCGCGTCATGCAGTGGGTCACGGCGACGACGTTGTCGGCGCCGCCGAGTGCGGTGATGACGGTACCGGCCAGAGCCGCATAGTTTTTTGACATCGAGGTAGATCCTTTTCACCAAGTGGGCCTGCTCGCCCCCGCCGCCGCGAAGGGCGGGAACGCGCATGAAACTGAATGTGGAACCGGTTCCATATGGAGTGCGCGGCCTGAGCGCGGGAGACAAGCACCTTGTGCAGCGAGCGTCCGGATCCGTGAATGGGATCACTGAACCCGGGCCAGCACACCATTCGTGCGACGACAAGCCGGGGGCGGTGCAGTACACTGCGCCCCGTTACGAGCAAGGGAGAACACAATGACGACGATGCTGGAGGTGGCAAGGCGGGCAGGGGTGTCGAAGGCGACGGTCTCCCGGGTGTTGTCGGGCAATGGTTACACCAGCCAGGAGACCCGGGACCGGGTGCAGCAGGCCATCGAGGAGTGCGGCTATCGCCCCAACCTGGTGGCGAGGCAGCTGGCGACCAGGCACACCCGGACCCTGGGACTGGTGGTCACCAACACCCTCTACCACGGCGTCTACTTCGGCGAGCTGCTCTCCCAGGTGGCGCGGATGACCGAGGATCGGGGGCGCCAGCTCATACTGGCGGACGGCAAGCACAGCGCCGACGAGGAGCGCCAGGCCATCCAGTATCTGCTCGATTCCCGTTGCGATGGCGTCATCATCTATCCGCGCTTTCTTGGGGTGGAGGAGATGGACGAGATCATCGAGCAGCATGAGCAGCCCATCATGGTGCTCAACCGGCGTCTGAGCCGCCATCCGGCCCACTGCGTCTATGCGGATCAGCAGGCGGCGGCGGAGGCGGTGGTGGAGAAGCTGGTGGCCATGGGGCACAGGGAGATCGCCTTCATTGCAGGCTCTGCGGATTCCCCCACCGGCGCCGAGCGCCTGGCCGGTTACCGGCAGGCGCTGATCCGGCACGGCATCCCCGTGCAGGAGACCTTGATCGCCCCCGGCAAATGGACCCCCGCCTGTGGCGCGGCCGCCGTCTCGGCCTTGCTGGCGCGAGGCGCTCGCTTCAGCGCCCTGGTGGCCAGCAACGATGACATGGCGATCGGGGCCATCAAACGGCTGCACGAAGCCGGTGTGATGGTGCCTGACGAGGTCTCGGTGGTGGGGTTTGACGACATCCCCCTGGCCCCTTACGTCATTCCCGCGCTGTCGAGCGTCAAGATGCCGGTGAACGGGATGATCCAGGAGACCATCAACCGCCTGATCACCATGGTGGAGGAGGGGAGCCGGGACGCACTGCCCGCCTTCAGCGGCACCCTGATCCGCCGCGACTCCCTCAGGCGTCTGACGGGCTGAGCCATGATGGCGGTGGGCAGGCCGGGCGGGATCCGTTAGCATAGGCCCCCCGGCGCCAGGCGCCGCGTGTCGTATCAACAGATGAGAGTTCAGATGGATGACCTGTTAGCCCCCGTTCGCCAGTTCCTGCATTGCGAGACCCCGGATGAGTGGGTGGAAATGGCGCGGGATCCCGCCCAGTTGCCGACCCTGCTTATCGATCACGCCAACTGCGAGAACAAGGCGGCACTCACCGCCCACAGCTTGGTGCGTCGCTACTGCCTGCCCAAGGAGAGGCGTCACCTGCTGCCCAAGCTGACCTTCTACCGGGAGCTCGATGCCTTGCCGGAGAAGGCGGAGATCCTCGGCAAGCGCACCATGGGCGAATCAGACAGGAGCGTGTTTGCCGAGCTGGAGCGCAATCCCCTGCTGCTCCCCATGGTGCGCCTCATCCAGGAGGAGCTGCACCACTTCGAGCAGGTGCTGGAGATCATGGCCGCACGGGGCATACCCTATGGTCCCGTCACCGCCTCCCGCTATGCCCGCAGCCTGCTGACCCATGTGCGCACCTATGAGCCGGCGGCCGTGGTGGACAAGATGATCATCGGTGCCTATATCGAAGCGCGATCCTGCGAGCGTTTTGCCAGGCTGGCCCCTCATCTGGACGAGGAGCTTGGCCGCTTCTATGTCTCCCTGCTGCGCTCGGAGGCGCGTCACTATCAGGACTACCTGGCCCTGGCACAGACGTTCGCAGACGAAAACATCAGCGAGCGGGTGGCCTTCTTCGGTCGCCTGGAGGCCGAGCTCATCTGTTCGCCGGATCCGCAATTCCGGTTCCATAGCGGACTGCCTGTCAGATCTGACAGTTGTTGAGGTGACGGGGGCTGCCTACCATTCCCCTGTTCCTACTACGAGCGACGCAATCACTTTTTGAGCGCAATCCCCCGGCGACTGATGAGACATCAGGCCGGGTTTTTTTATGTCTGGCGCAAGGGGAAACGCGCCGCGGGATCAGCGGCGGTATTCGTTGTTGTAGTTCTGAATGAGGCGGCGGGTGACGTCGTGCTGGGGATCGGCGAAGACCCGCAAGGTCTTGCCGCGCTCCACCACACGGCCTTCGTGCATCACCAGCACCTCGTCGCTGATGTGGCTCACGATCCCCAGATCGTTGGCCACCAGCACATAGCTCAGCCCCATGGTCTCCTGCATCTCCAGCAGCAGGTTGATGATCTGGGAGCGTACCGAAATATCCAGGGTCGAGAGCGCCTCGTCCGCCACCACTATCTTGGGATTGAGGATGAGCGCCCGTGCCAGCCCCACCCGCTGCTGCTGGCCGGCGGAGAGCATCTGGGGATAGAAGAGGGCGTGGTCGGGCAGCATGCCCACCATGCGCAGGGTCTGGATCACCTTCTCCCGGCGCTCCTCCTCGCTCAGGGCCGTGTTGAGGCGAAGGGGGGTCTCCAGGATCTGGCCGACCCGGATTTTCCGGTTAAGGGAGGTGTTGGGGTCCTGGAAGATCATCCGCAGCAACTTGCAGCGGGTCTGGTAATCGCCGTGGACCATGGGTTGCCCCTCGATGGCGATCTCCCCGCCGCTCGGTTCAATCATGCCCGCCAGAATGCGGGCCAGGGTGCTCTTGCCCGAGCCCGCCTCCCCGACGATGGCCAGGGTCTGGCCCACCTCGAGATCGAACGAGAGGGGCTTTATCGCCTCCACCGCGCGGCGCCTGAACAGGCCGGTGCGGTTCTGGTAGGTCTTGCACAGGCCCCTGACCTGCAACAGGGAAGGTTCGGTCACGACGTGGTCTCCTTGGGTGTGCTCGCCGGATAGAGGGGCTGACGGGGCGGGCAGGTGCCCCGGATCAGGGTCTGGTGCCGGTTCATTTCTTCGGTTCTTCCATGTTGAGCGGGAAGTGGCAACTGAACTGATGCCCCTTGACCTTGCTCATCAGCGGCGTCTGCACGCACTGCTTCTGGGCGTAGGGGCAGCGTGGGCCGAGGCGGCAGCCGATGGGCAGGTGCTGCAGCGGCGGTATCACCCCGGGCAGGGTCTCGAGCCGGGACTTGTGGCGCACCAGCTTGTCAAAGTCGGGGATGGATTTGAGCAGGGCATCCGTATAGGGGTGGTGAGGGGATTCCAGGATCTGGTCCCGGGTCCCCACTTCCACCATCTGGCCGCAATACATGATGTTGAGGGTGTCGGTCAGGTTCGCGATGGCGGCGATGTCGTTGCTGATGATGAGGATGGTGGTATTGCCCAGCTTGTTCATCTTGTCCAGCAACCGCAGGATCTGGGAGTGGGTGGTGGACTCCATGGCGCTGGTGGGCTCGTCCGCCACCAGCAGGCGCGGCTGGTTGGCGATGGCCATGGCGATCATCACCTTCTGGCACATGCCGTCTGACAGCTCGTGGGGATAGGCCCGCATGACCTTGCGGTGATCCTTGACCCCGACCCGGTGCAGCAGGGCGATGGCCCGCTTCTTGCGCCACTGGAAGCGCTGCCAGAACTTGCCGGTGAAGGCGCTGGTGGGGATGGCCTCTTCGAGCTGGGTGCCTATCTCCTCCGAGGGGTCTAGGCAGCTGATGGGATCCTGGAAGATCATCGCTATCTCCCGCCCCATGATGCGGCGCCGTTCCTTGGGCGCCATGGTCAGCAGATCCATGTCGTTGAAGCGCATCCGGTCGGCGCGCACCGTCCAGTTGTCCTTCTGGATGCCGACGATCACCTTGGCCACCAGGCTCTTGCCCGAGCCGGATTCCCCCACCAGCCCGCGGATCTCCCCCTCGTTCAGGGTCAGGCTGACTCTGTCCACCGCCTTGACCTTGCCCTGGGGGGTGTCGATTTCGATGGTGAGGTTGCGTATGTCGAGCAGGGGCATCAGCAATGTCTCCCGTTCAGGGCGCAGCCGGGTCGCTCAGGGCGTCCGGGGGCGGGGATAGATAACAAGGCTGGCAACATCAGTCGTTCCCTTCTTTGAGTGCTTCGCGAATGCCTTCGCCCACCAGGTTGGTCACCAGCACGCTGAACAGGATGGCCATCCCGGGCAGGGTCACCGTCCAGGGGGCCAGATAGATAAGATCGCTCGAGTCGGCCAGCATGGCACCCCACTCCGGCTGGGGAGACTGGGCCCCGAGACCGAGGAAGCCCACCGCCGAGATGTCCAGGATGGCGGCGGAGAGGGTGCGGGTGGTCTGGGTCACCAGGGTCTCGACGATGTTCGGCAAGATGGCCAGACGCATGATCCGCTGGGGCGGAGAGCCGTCGAGGCGGCTGGCGATGATGTACTCCTTCTGCATCTCGGCGTGGACCGCGTTGTAGGTCGCCCGGATGAAAGGTGGTATCAACGCGAGCGTGATGGCGATCAGGGTGTTGAACAGACCCGGCCCCAGGATGGCCACGACGATGATGGCCAGCAGCAGGGACGGGATGGAGAGAAGGGTATCGAGCAGGTGATGGAGCACGCTCGACTTCACCCCCTTGCTCATGCCGCCGAGGATGCCGATGGCCGAGCCGATGACCAGCGCGATGAGCACCACCAGCAGGGCGTTGCCGAAGGTGAGCCTGGCCCCGGCCACCAGACGGGAGAGGATGTCGCGCCCCAGATCGTCGGTCCCCAGGAAGTAATCGATGTTGCCGCTGTTGGCCCAGGAGGGGGCGAGCAGCAGGTGGTTGCTGTGCTGATCGTCGATGCCGTAGGGGATCACCAGGGGACCGATGAGGGTCACCAGCAGCAGCAGACCGAAGCACCAGAGTCCCGCCATGGCCAGCGGGTTGCGCCGGTAGGAGGCCCAGGTCTGCTCCAGGGGGGAGAGGATCTTGAGCTCCGGATAGATGTTCGATTTATCGTGCATGATGCAGGCTCCCGTGCTGGTCGCAAGGGGATGGGCACGCCTGTGCGCCGGTGGCCCATGGGCCGCCGTGGTTCATCCACAGACCGCAATCAATCTTGTCTTGCATAGAGTTCTTTACGCCGTGCCGGATACATGATGGTGGTCAGCAGATCGGTGCTGACGCTGATGAAGATGACGAAGCTCGCCACCACCAGGAAGGCGCCGCGGATGGCGGCATAGTCCTGCAGCGCGATGCTGCTCACCAGCCAGCGGCCGATGCCGGGCCAGTCGAACACCACCTCGGTGATCATGGCGGATGTGAGCACGCTGCCAAGTTGCAGCCCCAGCAGCGGCAACACCGGGGGCAGGGCGTTCTTGAGCCCGTGACGCCAGACGATCTGGCGGCGGGAGAGTCCGCGGCTGGCGGCGGCCTTGATGTAGTTCTGTTTCATCACGTCGATGAGGGAGCTGCGCACGTGGCGGATCACCTCGGTGGTGGGCACCACGGCCAGCACCAGGGAAGGCAGTACCAGATGGCGCAGGGCGTCGTGCAGGGCCGCCTCCCGCCAGGGCTCCTGGCTCATCAGCACATCGACGATGGCGATCCCGGTGATGGAGGGCACGTCGTAGAGCAGGCTGATCTGGCCAGAGGAGGGGAGCCAGCCAAGATCCAGGGAGAAGAACATCACCATCAGCAGCCCCAGCCAGAAGACCGGGATGGCATAGCCGACGAGGCCGGCGGCCATGATGGAGAGGTCCGGGCTGCGCCCCTGATAGAGGGCCGCGAGGGTGCCCAGGGGGATACCCACCAGCAGCGAGATGGCGAAGGCGGCGAGGCAGAGGGTCAGGGTCGCCGGGAAGTAGTGACGGATCTCGTCGAGGACCGGCTGGCCGGAGACGCTGGAGAGCCCTAAATCCCCGGCGGCGATGCGCTGGAGGAAGTCAGGATAGCCGTGCCAGAAATCCAGCACCTGGGTGATGAGGCGAAACTCCAGGAGGTAGGCCCCCAGAGTCAGCACCAGGAGGGTGATCACCAGCAGGGTGATGCGGCGCAGGATATAGAAAAACATGCTTATGCCTCCTGGGGGCGGTGCGCCGATGGCCCGACGATGGAGTGGTTATCTGTCATGGTCACTCCCGATGGGCCTGGTTGAAGGTGGTGCCGCCAAAGGGCATCAGGGTCAGCCCCTGAATGTCGCTGCGACTCACCTGGGTTCTCAGGGCATGGGCCAGGGGAATGAGCGGCAACTGCTCGTTGAGCAGGGACTGGGCATAGTAATAGTTGCGCAGGCGGAAGGCGAGCTGCGGGGTGGTCACCGCATCGTCCAGCAGTTGATCGAAGGCGGGGCTGCACCAGCGGCTGTAGTTGTTGCCCCGCTCGACGGCGGCGCAGCTCAGCAACTGGCGGAAGAAGTTGTCCGGATCCGCGTTGTCGGCGATCCAGCCCGAGAGCAGGCTGTCATATTGTCCATGGGCGAGCCGGGTTTCGATGACCGGCCAGGCCTGCTGCACTATCTTGAGGCTCACCCCAATCTTGGCGAAATCGCTGCGCATCAGTTGCGCCGTTTTGAGGCCGTCCGGGTTGTAGGGACGGGCGCCGGGTTGCACCAGCACCTGCATCTCGAAGCCGTTGGGGTAGCCCGCGTCCTTGAGCAACTGGCGAGCGAGCTTGAGATCCGGCTTGCGCTGGGGCAGGGAGGGGTTGTAGCCCCATGAGAGGGGCGGCAGCAGGCTGGCGGCACTCTGGCCGGTCTCGAAATAGACCGCCTGCAGCAGATTCTGCACATTGATGGCGCTGGCGAGGGCCTGGCGCACTTGCACCTTGTTGAACGGGGCCTTGCGGGTATTGAGGGCGAGGAAGGCGACGTTCATCCCCGACTGCACCGACAGATCCAGGTGGGAGTCTTTGTCTATCACCGACAACTGGCTGGCAGAGGGGGTGCTCATCACGTCGCACTCGCCGGTCAGCAGCTTGGCAAGGCGCTTGGAGGATTTGGGGGTGATGTCGTAGATGAGCTGCTCCATTCTGGCCTCGCCGCCCCAGTAGCCGGGGTGACGCAGGTAGCGCACGAACTCGTTGTGGCGATACTCCTTGAAGCTGAAGGGGCCGGTGCCGATGGGGCGGCTGTCCAGCAGCGCCGGGGTGCCGGCCTTTAGCATCTGCTCCCCGTACTCGGCGGAGAGCACGATGGCGTAGTCGCTGGCCAGGGTGGCGAGGAAGGAGGCATCGGGGCGGTTCAGCTCGAACACCACCTCATAGGGCCCCTTCTTGTAGACCCGCTTGATGAGGTTGCCGAGCCCCAGGCTGTAAAAATAGGGGTACTCGCCGCCGGAGACGGCGTGGAAGGGGTGGTGTTCGTCCAGCAGACGCTGCCAGGTGAACAGGACGTCGTCGGCATTGAAGTGACGGGTCGGGCTGAACCAGGGGGTACGGTGGAAGGTCACTCCCTTGCGCAGGGTCAGGGTATAGGAGAGGCCGTCCTCGCTGCTTTGCCAGCGGGTGGCGAGCCCCCCTTCGATGCCGAGGGTGTTGGCATTGACCTCGAGCAGGCGATCGTAGATGGGACGGGCACTGGCATCCAGGGTCGCATCCGAATTGGCAAGCTGCGGGTTGAAGGTTCGGGGTGCCCCTTCGGCACAATAGATGAGCCCGGTTTTGGAGGCTTCATCGCGTTTCTGACAGCCGCTGACCAGGACCAAGAGACCAAGCAGCAGGGGGGTGAGCATTCTCATGTTGGAACCATGTTTTCAGACAAAGTTGCCCGCCAGGGGGCGGGCGCGTTGCGGGGGGCGGCCGGGCAGGCGCTCCCGTCGGGGGTGACGTGCGCCGCGTTATCCGCGCATACAGACCCGGTGCCAGGCATCAGCCCGCCTCCTGGTTGCCACTGTTGTCATCCCCGTCCAGCAATTGATATTTGCGCAGCATCCCCCGGAACTGGTGATAGCTCAGGGCCAGCAACTGGGCTGCTTTGCGCTGATTATACTGGGATTGCTGCATCGCTTGCTTGAGTAAATTAATCTCGTACTCCGCCACCGCCCCTTTGAGATCCAGCGGCAGGGTCGGGGCCGTCTCTGCCGAGGTCGGCGCGTCCGTGGAAGGGGCGGCGTCACCTCGGGCACGGGGGCGCCAGGGGGAGTCAAAGGGATTGAGCACCAGATCCGCCAGCGGCAACTGGGGGTTGCCCTGGCGATAGAGACTGCGCTCCACCACGTTCTTGAGCTCCCGCACGTTGCCCGGCCAGGGGTAATCTTGCAGCAGCTGGGTCGCCTTGCGCGAGAAGCCGGCAAAGAGCGGATACCCCAGCTCCCGGGTCATGCCGTGGGCGAAGTGCTCCGCCAGCATCAGGATGTCCTCGCGCCGCTCCCGCAGGGGGGGCAGGGTGATGACGTCGAAGGCGAGCCGGTCCAGCAGGTCGTGACGAAACCGTCCTTTCTGTGCCAGTGCAGGCAGATCCTCGTTGGTGGCGCACACCAGCCGCACATCCACCTTGAGGGGCTTGGCGCCGCCCACCCGCTCGAACTCCCCGTACTCGATGACCCGCAGCAGTTTTTCCTGCACCCGGGCGCTGGTGGTGGCCAGTTCGTCGAGGAACAGGGTGCCGCCGTCGGCCCGCTCGAAGCGCCCCTGATGACGCTTGGCGGCGCCAGTGAAAGAGCCCGCCTCGTGGCCAAACAGCTCGGTCTCCAGCAGGCTCTCGCTCAAGGTGGCGCAGTTGATGGTGACAAAGCTTTGATCCCAGCGATCCGAGAGATAATGTAGGCGGTGGGCGATGAGCTCCTTGCCGGTCCCACGCTCGCCGATGATGAGCACGGGCTTGCGCAGCGGCGCGAGGCGCGATGCCTGCTCGATGATTTCTAGAAATGCGTTGGATTCACCCAACAGACTTTCCGTGGCCGTGGTCATCCCTGCCCCTGTGAGTTGAAAAATCTGGTTAATCTTACCAAAAGTTGGTTATTTTAATCATCACTTGTTTCCCCGGGACTTGAACTGCATTCTGAGTGCCCATATAAATCAACAAGTTAAATATTGTTCCAGATTGGCACACAAGTTGCCATTGTCAATGGAGACACAACCCGATGCCTATCACAGGAGTACAATCATGAGCATTTTTTCTCGCCTGGCCGACATCATCAATTCCAATCTGACGGCCCTGCTCGACAAGGCGGAAGATCCCCAGAAGATGGTGCGTCTGATCATCCAGGAGATGGAAGATGAACTGGTGAAGGAGCGCTCCAACCTGGCCCGCTTCCTCGCGAATCAAAAAGAGATCGGCCGTCAGGTGAGCCGCCATCAGGAGCGGGTCGCCGAGTGGCAGGGCAAGGCCGAGCTGGCCCTGACCAAGGGACGTGAAGATCTGGCTCGTGCTGCCCTCATCGAGAAGAGCAAGCAGGCGGAGCTTGCCGACGCCCTGTCTCGTGAACAGCAGGCGGTGGACAGCGGCATCGAGAAGCTGGGGGAGGAGATCCGCCAGCTGGAAGCCAAGCTGGAAGATGCCCGTGCCCGCCAGAAGGCGATGGCCATTCGCAGCGAAGCCGCCAGCAGCCGCCTCAACGTGCAAAGCCAGGTGGCCCGTGGCGACAGTCAGGCCGTGGTGAGCAAGTTCGAGCGCATGGAGCGCCGCATCGACGAGATGGAAGCCCGCGCCGATCTGGGGCAGTCCGACAAGGCGCTCGCCCAGCAGTTTGCCGAGCTGGAAGCGGACGACCAGATCAGCCGCGAGCTGGAAGCCATGCGCCAAAAGCTGGGCCAGCACAATCCGGCACAGAAACAGGGAGAGTAACAGATGGAAGATCTGCTGGGTGTATTGATGGTTCCCATGGTGGTCTTCATGGTGGTGGTGGCCCCCATCTGGCTGGTGCTGCACTACCGCGCCAAGGGACGCATTGGCGCCGGCCTTGCCGATGGTGAGCGTGAACAGCTGCAGGGCTTGCTGGTGCGTGCCGAGAAGATGCAGGAACGGGTCGGCGCCCTGGAGTCGATTCTGGATGCCGAGGTTCCTGGTTGGAGAAACAAGGTATGACGGTTTTCAATGAGAGATGTCATGACTGTGGCAAAAAGCCGGAGCGGGCCGAAACCGTATTGGCGTCGATTCTGGATGCGGAAGTCCCCGGTTGGAGGCACAAGGTATGAACACTGTCAGTCGTGAAGGGCGCAACCTGTACCGGAATCCCCAGCGGGGCAAGATTGCCGGGGTCTGTGCCGGTCTGGCAGAGTACTTCGGGGTGGAGACCTGGATCGTGCGGCTGCTGGCCATCAGTGGTCTCATCTTCGCCGGTTTCATCACCTTCACCGCCTATATTGCCGCCTGGTTCTTGCTCGACAAGAAGCCGGTCACCCTCTACTCCCAGGAAGATGCCGAGTTCGCAGAGGTGCGGATGAAGGCGCGCAGCTGGCAGGCAGGCGTCACACCTCATCAGGCCCTTGCCCGCATCGGCCAGGAGCTGGATGCACTGGAGCCCAGGGTGCAGCGCATCGAGAAGCTGGTGACCTCCAAGGAGTTCACCCTGCAACGGGAGTTCAGCAAGCTCTAATCGTGCCGGGCCGCGAGGATACTGCCTCGCGGCCGTCTCTCTGATGTGATCACAAGGAGAAGAAGACCCGCCTTGATACGCAACAAACTTGAACACTCCTGGTCTGTGCTCCAGCACAAGGCCGTTGACGCGGTGAACCGGGCCCGGGATCGCCACATCCGGCTGGCGGTCACCGGCCTCTCTCGCAGTGGCAAGACCGCGTTTATCACGGCGCTGGTCAATCAACTGGAGCACGCGGCCATCGACGGTCGTCTGCCACTCTGGGACGCCCAGCGTCAGGGACGCATCCTCGGTGCTCGCCGGGTGCCCCAGCAAAACGCCCACATTCCCACCTTTCCCTATGAACGGGGCCTCGATGCCCTGTTTGGCGATCCGCCCGCCTGGCCCGCGCCGACCCGGGGGGTGGCCGAGGTACGCCTCGAGATCCGTTATCGCACCCGCCATCCGCTGCGTCGGCACCTGGGGGAGATCTCCACCCTCTATGTGGATCTGGTGGATTATCCCGGGGAGTGGCTGCTGGATTTGCCGCTGCTGGATCTGAACTACAAGCAGTGGAGCGAGCAGGTGCGGGAGCAACTGTGCCGCCCCGAGCTGCAAGCCCTGGCGGCAGGCTGGTTGACGCCGCTCTGGCAGGCAGATCAAGCCTTCGAGGAGCGGGCCGCCAGCGAACTGGCCGCCCGCTACACCGATTATCTGCACGCCTGCAAGCAGGATCTCGGGCTTCACCTCATCCAGCCCGGGCGTTTCGTGTTGCCCGGCGAGTATGCCGGTGCGCCGCTGTTGCAATTCGTGCCCTGGGTGTGGGAGATGCCCACGCACTCCCCCGAAGACGGCACTCTCTACGCCACCTTCAAGCAGCGCTTCGAGCAGTACAAGCAGCATCTGGTACAGGGCTTCTATGAGCAGCACTTTGCAGGCTTTGATCGCCAGATCGTGCTGGTGGACTGCCTGGCGCCCCTCAATGCCGGTGCCGCGAGCTTTGGTGACATGCAGCAGGCCATCGCCCGCATCATGGAAAGCTTCGCCTACGGCAAGAGCAACTGGTGGCGCCGTCTGTTCGCCCCGCGCATCGACAAGCTGCTGTTTGTGGCGAGCAAGGCCGATCACGTCACGCCGGAGCAGCACGGGCCTCTGGTGTCGCTCCTGCAGCATCTGGTGAGCCGTGGCCGGGGTCAGGCCCGCTTCGAGGGGATAGAGACCGAATGCCTGGCGCTGGCCGCCATCAAGGCCACCGAGGTGGGCAAGGGGGTGGCAGACGGACGGGAATTTCCCGCCATTCGTGGCACTACCCTCTCGGGCGAGCCCTTGCTGCTCTTCCCGGGGGAGGTGCCTGCCCAGATCCCGCCTGCGCAGTGGTGGAAAACTCAAGGGTTTGATTTTCAGGCCTTTCGCCCGCTGCCCATGAGCGCTCATCAGGCGCTCCCCCATATCCGGCTCGATGCGGCGCTGGAATTCCTGCTCGGGGATCACCTCGAATAACGGGTGGGTGGCCCGCGGTGATCGAGGGGCGCCCACAGGAGAGAATGCGATGAACGATCAGACAAGATGGCGCACCGATGACGCCGCTCCCCTGCAAGGCAAGGTGACGCTGGAGCCCGCGCCCTCGATGGCAAGCGAAGCGCAACCACCGGCCCCGGCCCGGCGGCTGGAAGAGGAGAGCTTCGAGCCTCTGGACGCGCTGGACGAGCTCACCGAGGTGGAACCCGCGCTTCACGTCAGGCCTCGGCGCCGTCATCGTCTGCTGGCCTGGGGGCTGGGCGGGGTGGGGCTGCTGTCCCTTGGCCAGTTTGGCGCTTTTCTGGTGGATCAGTTTGCCGCCTCCCCCTTCTGGGGCGGCGCCTGGCTGCTCGCCTCCGGCCTGGTGGCGGTGGGCACCGCCGGGGTGGCGGGGCGCGAATGGCTGCGGCTGCGCACCTTGAAGCGACGCCAGGATGTGCGCTCAAGAGCCGAGGATCTGCTGGCCCATCAAGGGGTCGGTCAGGGGCAGGCCTTCTGCGAGGCCCTGGCCGAGAAGAGCGGTGACAAGGGGAGGGAAGGGTATCGCACCTGGTTAACCCAGCTTGACGAGAGCCACAGCGATCGGGAAGTGCTGACCCTCTACAGCCAGCTGGTGCTCACCGAGCGGGACAAGCTGGCCCAGGCCCGCGTCGCCAAATGGTCGGGGGAGGCCGCCGTGCTGGTGGCCTTGAGCCCGCTCGCCACCGTCGACATGATGCTGATGCTCTGGCGCAACCTGCGGATGATCGAGGACATCGCCGATGTCTATGCCATCGAGCTCGGCTACTGGAGCCGCATCCGCCTCATCCGTCAGGTGTTTCGCAACATGCTCTATGCGGGAGCCACCGAGCTGGTGACCGAGGTGGGGATGGATCTGCTGGGGGCCGAGCTGACCGCCAAGCTCTCCGCCCGCGCCGCCCAAGGGGTCGGGGCCGGGTTGCTCACCGCGCGCCTCGGGATGCGTACCATGGAAGCCTGTCGTCCGCTCCCCTGGTGTGCCGACGAGAAGCCGAAACTGGGCGAGCTGCGCAAGCGGCTGATCGGCCAGTTGGCGGGTTATCTCAACAAGTCGTGAGGTGGCTGGCACCCGACATGAATGTCACAAATTATTTACAATTGTCAAAAGCAGCCGACCCCGGGGTCGGCTGCTTTTTTGAGGGGCAAACCGTTACAGTGATCCCATGACTCAACGGCCAGTGACCGCCCGGATGGCGGCTGGCACCCGAAGGATGGGAGCACTCATGGCAAGTCTCTACACGGCCCGCCAACCGGATGGGCAGGGCCGGATCCACTACACGGACGAGGAGCACGGCACCTGGCGGATCCTGATTGCACGCCAGCTTGCGGCGCTCGATGGCAAGGCCTGCGACGAATACCAGGCCGGGTTGGCACGCCTCGACCTGCCTCTGGACCGCATCCCCCAGCTGGGCGAGATCAACGCCGCCCTGATGCCCGCCACCGGCTGGTCGGTGGCGGCGGTGCCGGCCCTCATCTCCTTTGATCACTTCTTCGCGCTGCTCGCTGATCGCCGTTTTCCCGTCGCCACCTTCATTCGCCGCCGGGACGAGCTCGACTACCTGCAAGAGCCCGACATCTTCCACGAGATCTTCGGCCACTGCGCCATGCTGACCAACCCGGCCTTTGCCCACTTCACCCACCTGTATGGTCGGCTCGGACTCCATGCGAGCAAGGAGGAGCGGGTCTATCTGGCGCGGCTCTACTGGTTCACGGTGGAGTTCGGTCTCCTGCAGGGGGAGGAGGGGCTGCGTATCTACGGCGGCGGCATTCTCTCCTCCATCGGCGAGACCGCCTATGCCCTCTCGGGCAAGCCCGAACTGCAACCCTTCGATCTGCTGGAGATCCTGCGTACCCCCTATCGCATCGACATCATGCAGCCGACCTATTTCGTGCTGCCTCGTCTCGATACCCTCTATGGTCTGGAGGGGCAGGGGATCATGGCGGCCGTGGCCGAGGCCCGTCGTCTTGGCCTGCGTCCACCCCGCTTTGCCCCCGTTGCCGGCAAGCAGGCGAGCTGACCCGTATTCATTCCCACGATGTTTCATGAAAGGAGTCCCGAATGACTGAACTGGCGAGTCAACGATGCGAGGCGTGCCGCGCCGATGCCCCCAGGGTGAGCGATCAGGAGCTGGGGGAGCTGATGCACCTCATCCCCGACTGGCAGCCCCTGGTGGTCAACGGCGAGCTTCAACTGCGGCGTGAATTTGTGTTTCGCAACTTCAAGGAGGGGCTGGCGTTCACCAACCGCCTCGGAGAACTGGCGGAGGCGGAGTTCCATCATCCGGCGATCTTGCTCGAATGGGGCAAGGTGACCGTGAGCTGGTGGACCCACAAGATAGGCGGCTTGCATCGCAACGATTTCATCATGGCAGCCCGCACCGACGGTCTGATGAAGTAACCGCCGTCTGGCGCCAACGCAGACAGGGCCTGCCCGGTGAAAGCGGGGCAGGCCCGCATTTTTGTGGGGGAGCGCTCGCACTGGCGGGATCGAGTCTGTATTATCCCGTTATTCAGAATGTTAGCTAGGAAGTGTGTGCCGAATGCGTCTTGAAGTCAGCTGTGAAGACCGTCTGGGCCTGACCCGGGAATTGCTCGACCGACTGGTGGAGCACAACATCGATCTGCGCGGCATCGAAATCGATACCTCAGGCATCATCTATCTCAATTTCCCCGAGCTGGAGTTCCGTGACTTTCAGCATCTGATGCCGGAAATTCGCCGCATTCCCGGCGTCTATGACGTCAAGACCATCCCCTACATGCCCTCCGAGCGGGAGCACCACGAGATAGAGGCCCTGCTCAAGGCGCTGCCGGACCTGGTTTTCTCCCTCGACAGCAAGGGGCGGGTGACCCAGGCCAACCAGGCCGCCCTCACCACCCTGGCGTTGCCACCGGACGAGGTGCGCGGCGTGGCGATCGCCTCCCTGGTCAAGGGCTTCTCGTTTGGCCGTTGGCTGGAGTCGGGGGAGATCAAGCCCCAGACCTGCAAGCTGAGCCTCGGTGGCGAAGAGTACCTGGGCGATCTGATGCCGCTGTTCGTGGCCGAAGAGAAGGGCAAGCAGGCTCTGGCCGGCGCCGTGGTGGTGCTCAAATCCGCCCGCCGGGTCGGCATGCACTTCAGTGCCCTGCACGCGGTGGAAGTGGGGGGCTTTGAGCACCTCCAGGCCGAGAGCCAGAAGATGAAAGAGGTGCTGGCCCAGGCAGCCAAGCTCGCGATGCAGGACGCCCCCTTGCTCATCGTGGGAGAGACCGGCACCGGCAAGGAGTTGCTGGCCCGGGCCTGCCACGGCGCCAGCCTGCGCTCCAGCCACCCCTTCATGGCGCTCAACTGTGCGGCCATGCCGGACAACGTGGCCGAGAGCGAGCTGTTCGGCTATGCCCCCGGCGCCTTTGGCAACAACACCGAGGGCAAGCGTGGGGTGCTGGAGCTGGCCAGCGGCGGCACCCTGATGCTGGACGAGATCGGCGACATGTCCCCCCATCTGCAGACCAAGTTCCTGCGGGTGCTGCAAGATGGCGTGTTTCGCCGGGTCGGTGACGAGCAGGAGGTGAGGGTCAACGTGCGCTTCATCTGCACCACCCAGAAGCAGTTGCTGGATCTGGTTCATGAAGGGAAGTTTCGCGAAGATCTCTACTACCGCCTCAATGTGCTTAGCCTCAATCTGCCGCCGCTGCGCGAGCGCAAGGCGGACATCATGGCCCTGGCCCAGCAGTTCGTGTCGCGCTTTGCGAGCGAACTGCAGCGCCCGCGTCCGCGCTTTACCCGCAACATGGCCGAGTACCTCACCGTCTACCGCTGGCCCGGCAACGTGCGCCAGCTGCGCAACTGCCTCTATCGGGCCATGACCCTGCTGGAAGGGGACGAGATTGGACCCGAGCACGTGGACTTGCCGGTGGCGGCCGATGCCATGCCGCTCATCGACGAGTGGTTCGAAGGGGGGCTTGACGAGGCGGTGAAGCGTTTCGAGAGCCGCCTGCTGGAGCGGCTCTACCCGGCGTTCCCCTCCACCCGCCAACTGGCCAAGCGGCTCGGTGTCTCCCATACTGCCATCGCCAACAAGCTGCGCGAATATGGGATTGGCAAGAAGTAGTGTTGATGGACGGTGTCTGCCTGGAGCATTGAGCGCCTTGCAGGCACGGCTGCGACACCCGGTGACGCAACCGTGCCACTTGCCTCTGGGGGCTGGCCACCCGGCTGGTAAGCTCGGTGCGGTGCCATGCAGGCACTCTCATCATGGGCGTCGGGTTACCCCGGCGCCGACCTGGACACTCTCGCGGGCACCATGCAGATGTTTTGTTACCTCCGGTTACTGATGTGGCTGGCGCCACTGTGCTGCATGCTGATGCTGGCAAACCAGGCCATGGCGGCAACCTCCGCCGAGGCGCGCAGCGACATGGTGCGCCAGACTGTGCTCGATATCCTCAGTTACACCCGCTGGCCCAGCGAGCCCGCCAGACTTCGGCTCTGCATCACGGCGCCGACGGAATATGCGTCATCCCTTCTGACCATCGAACGGCAGGCCAATGGCCGACCGGTGGAGGTCCATCGCTACGACATGGACGATGAGGCGCTGATCCAGCGCTGCGATGTCATCTATCTGGGGGTGCTGGCACCGGCGCAGCGCCTCTCCCTGTTCGAACGCCTGCGCGGTCACGCCATCCTCAGCATCAGCGAGCAGAGCCGCGAGTGCATCGCCGATGCGGTCTTCTGTCTGCAGGCCGGGGAGGAGAGGGTGCGTTTTCGGGTCAATCTGGATGCGCTGGCCCGCAGTGGCGTGCGAGTGCACCCGGCCGTGCTCAAGCTGGCGCGAGCCGATGAGGAGGTGCGATGACGGTCCATCACGCCACTCCCCGGCTTACCTTGCGACAGAGTCTGGGGCGCACCCACATGATGATCTCCCTGACTGCCGTCTGCATGGCAGGGCTGTTTCTGACCGTCACGGCGCTGCTGGCGCTGCGCCTTTATGCGGATCACAACCTCAAGCTGGTGGCGCGGGCCATCAGCTACACCACTGAGGCGGCCGTGGTCTTCCATGACAAGGAGGCGGCACTGGATGCCCTGGAGACCATCACCTCCCGGGAAGACATAGCCAGCGCCAGCATAGTGCTGCCGGACGGCCAGGTGCTGGCGAGCTGGCGCCGGGACATCACTACCCCCTGGACCACCCTGGAGCAGCACCTGGCCCGCCTGATCCTGCCGGGGCCCGTGGCGCTCCCCATGGTGCGCGAGCACAAGGAGATAGCCAGGGTGCATCTGGTCGGTCACGGCCAGTACCTGCTGCGATTCCTGTTGCAGACCTTGCTGGCTACCCTGGTGTGCCTGCTCATCAGTATTCTCGGGGCACTCCATGTGGCGCGCCGGATGCAACGCTCCATCACGGCACCCCTCAAGGCCCTGACCGAGGTGGCTTACAACGTCAGCCGCCAGCGGGCCCTCAAGGTGCGGGTGCCGGCGGCCAATATCGCCGAGCTGCACGAGCTGGGTGAGGATTTCAATTCGCTGCTCGATGAGCTGGAAGCCTGGCAGGCCCACCAGAAGCGGGAGAACGCCAGCCTGCTGCATCAGGCAACCCATGATCCCCTGACCGGTCTGCCCAACCGCGCTCTGTTCGAGGCTCGCATGGAGCAGGCCATCCTGGCAGGCAACAAGGGGCATGAAGGTTTTGCCCTGCTCTATCTGGATTGCGATCGTTTCAAGCAGATCAATGACAACCTGGGCCACAGCATCGGCGACGAAGTGCTGATCGCAGTGGCGCGGCGTGTGCAGCATCAGCTCAGGCCCCTGGATCTGGTCTGCCGGCTGGGGGGAGATGAGTTCGTCATCCTCCTGACCCCGATCCATGGGGAGGACGAGGTGCGCGAGGTGATAGGGCGAGTGCAGCAGGCCATGAACACCCCCGTGGTATTGAGTGACGGTCGCCATCTCGGGGTGGGGATCAGCATCGGCTCTGCCCGCTATCCCGAGCAGGGGAAGACGGCGGATGCCCTGCTGCAATGGGCAGACGACGCCATGTATCAAGCCAAACGACAACGCAGGGAGGAGAGAGAAACACGAAAAACGAGCACGTGAAGTTGAACCGGAAATAGTGAAAGGATGATAAGAATGCGCATGTTGAACCCGATCAAAGCGGGCCTGGTGGCACTGTTGCTGAGTGTGCTGGCGGCGTGCCAGAGCCCTCCCCAGGGGCTCACGGCGGAGCAGATCGCCGCCTTGAAGGAGCAGGGATTTCACCTGACCGACCAGGGATGGACCCTGGATATCTCCAACAAGGTGCTGTTCGCCAACAATGTGGGGGCCCTCAACCCCGAGACCCGCCAGGTGGTGGAGAAACTCGGCAAGGCCCTGATTGAGGTAGGACTGAACCGGGCCCGGGTGGACGGTCATACCGACTCCAACGGTGATGAGGCCTACAACCAGCAACTCTCCCTCAAGCGGGCACGGTCGGTGGCCGATGTCCTGGTGTCGGTGGGTATGCCCCAGGGGAACCTGGATATCCGTGGCCGCGGAGAAGAGGCGCCCATCGCTGACAACGCGACCGCTGCCGGACGAGCGGAAAATCGCCGGGTTGCCATCATCATCGGCAATGGCTGACCCCGTCAGCCGGTATCGGCGCGGCGCTCCCGTCGGGAGCCTTGAATCAACCGCCTGATCCCGTGTGTGCCACCACTCTCCAGTGGGAGAGTGGCTCTCTTCCCTTGTTGTTTCACGTCTTCCTTGCCTGACGCGCTGCTGCCCTGATGGGGACAGAGTGACGGCTCAATCCTTCCC
Organism: Aeromonas sp. R5-1; assembly: GCF_040908265.1. NCBI lineage: Bacteria > Pseudomonadati > Pseudomonadota > Gammaproteobacteria > Aeromonadales > Aeromonadaceae > Aeromonas > Aeromonas sp. R5-1. The sequence goes on along the minus strand of NZ_JBFODJ010000060.1, from coordinate 15,029 downwards.
GACTTGATCCAGCACAAATACCTGCAACTGATATTCGTTATCATTTGCGTTATTTACGCAGGGTAACCCCAGTGACGACTCTCCAGCTTTCTTCGACCATGACGGGGCTTTGTACCCCGGATCCCCTCAAATTCGCCTTCACCGCCAAGACGTCGGCCCATGCCAGCCGGGGAGGGGCCGCCCCCCTGATGCTGGACGATGCCGGCTGGCAAGCCTGGTGGCAGCAGGAGAGCGAGGCCAAGGCCCGAGCGCTCTATATCCATATCCCGTTTTGCCGCAAGCGCTGCAGTTTTTGCAACTTCTTCGAAAACGGCGCCAATCCGGCGCGCATGAGCCGCTACATGGAGGCACTCTGCGGGTCGCTGCGCCAGGCAGCCGAGACGCCGCTCGTCCAGAGCCGGCCTTTCTCGGCGGTCTATGTGGGGGGCGGCACGCCGACCGACATGGCGGCGGGCGATCTCGCCCGCCTGGCCAGCGCCATCCGCCGTTTTCCCCTGACCGTGGATGCGGAGCTGACCCTGGAGGGGCGGCTCAACGGCTTTGATGACGAGAAGTGGCAGACGGCCCTGGCGGGTGGCTTCAATCGTTTCTCGTTCGGCGTGCAGAGTTTTGATACCCGCGTGCGCCAGCAGGCGGCCCGCTTCGATGACAGGGAGACCTTGCTGTCCCGGCTGGCGGCGCTGACCCGCCACAACGAGGCGGTGATCGTGGCGGATCTCATCTTCGGTCTGCCGGGGCAGGATGAGGCCGTGTGGCGCCAGGATATCGCGGATGTGATGGCGAGCGGGGTGCACGGGGTGGATCTCTATCAACTCATCTCCATGGCGGGCACCAACCTGGCGCGCGCCGACGAGAAAGGCACCCTGGGCTGGGCCGCCGATGGCCAGCAGCGGGCAGTCATGTATGCCGACGGGGCACGGACGCTGGAGGCGGGGGGCTGGGAGCGGCTCTCCTGCAGCCACTGGCGGCGCACCGATGCCGAGCAGAGCCGCTACAACCAGATGGCCAAGTGGGGCGCCGAGATCCTGCCCTTCGGCGCAGGGGCGGGGGGCAACATTCACGGCCACGGCCTCATGTATGGCCGGGATCTGGCGCCCTGGCATGAGGCGCAGGCGGGGGGCGTGCGTGCTCCCGGCATGGTGATGAGGCCCAATCCCGATGCCCGTCTCGATGGGCTGCTGCGAGGGGGGCTCGATACCGGATGGCTGGCGTTGTCGCAATTGCCACCGGGGCTGGTCTCCCACCTGATGCCGCTCTTTGAGGCCTGGCAGCGACACGGGCTGGCACGACTCTCGGCCGAGCGTCTCGCCCTCACCCTGGCGGGGCGTTTCTGGAACGTCAATCTGCAGGCCGGGTTGTTCGAGTATCTGAGGTGCAATCCACCGGGGGGGATCAAGGGGGGCGAGAAACCATCCGGCCACCCGGGCAAGATGGCCGGTCATGCCCTGGTATAACGGGCTATCGGAGCACAGAAAGGTGGCGGGGGCCTGGTGCAAGCCCCCGCTTTTTGTCAGCGGTTGTCGACTTCGTCCACCCGCACTCGCAGCGCTCCCTCTGCGAGGGTGGTGATCAGGGTCTGGCCTGCATTGACCTGGGATGCGCGGCGGATCACCTCCCCGGAGGGGGTGCGCACGATGGCGTAACCGCGCCCCAGGGTGGCCAGCGGGCTGATGCCGTCGAGGCGGGCTCCCAGCATGGCGAGGCGGTGGCGGGCGAGATCCTGGCGTTTTGCGATGAGGGCATGGAGGCGCTCCTCGGCAAGCTGGTGACGACGTTTGCCGATGGCCAGCAGCTTTTCGGGGCTTCTGGCCTGCAGGCGCATGGCGAGGCCCGCGAGGCGCCGCTCCCCCTGGTGCAGGCGATCACGCAGGTGCTGCTGCAAGCGGCGGTCGAGCTCGTCGAGGCGCTGGGACTGCTGCTCCAGCCGTCGCTTGGGATCCTGATGATCGAGCCGCTTCTGCAGCAGGACGAAGCCATGGCGGGCGGCGACCTGGTGACGGCTCATGGCCTGGGTGAGCCGCTGGCGCAGGTGCACGAGGCGCTGGGCGCGGGTGCTCCTGTCCGGCGCCACCAGCTCGGCGGCGGCAGAGGGGGTGGGGGCACGAAGGTCGGCGGCAAAGTCGCTGATGGTGACGTCCACCTCGTGTCCTACGGCGCTCACCACGGGGATGGCGGAGCCTGCGATGGCCCGTGCCACCGCCTCTTCGTTGAAGCACCAGAGATCTTCAAGGGAACCGCCGCCGCGTCCGACGATGAGCACATCCACCTCGGCGCGGCGATTGGCAAGCATGATGGCCGAGACGATCTGGGCGGTGGCGGCGCTCCCCTGCACCTGGGTCGGGTAGATGAAAACGGGCAAGTCCGGGGCGCGGCGGCGCAAGACGGTCAGCATGTCGTGCAGGGCGGCGCCTGTGGCGGAGGTGACCAGCCCGACGGCGCGGGGTTCCCGGGGCAAGGGGCGCTTGCGCCCTTCGTCAAAGAGCCCTTCGGCCCCGAGGCGGCGCTTGAGCTCCTCGAAGCGCAGGGCCAGCATGCCATCCCCGGCGGGCTGCATGGACTCGATGATGAGCTGGTAGTCGCCCCGGGGTTCATAGAGGGAGACTCGCGCCTGCACCAGCACCTGCATGCCATCCTGGGGACGGAACGGCACCCGGCGGTTGTTGCCCTTGAACATGGCGCAGCGCACCTGGGCCGACATGTCCTTGAGGGAGAAGTACCAGTGGCCGGAACTTGGCATCGCGAGGTTGGAGAGCTCGCCGGTGAGCCACACCAGCCCCAGATCCTGCTCCAGGATCATGCGCACGGCGCTGTTGAGGCGGGTGACGGTGAAGATCTGCTGTTGTCTGCTCTGACTGGCGGGTTCGAGGTGATTCAAGGCTGGCCCTGCTGTGGTGTCCGCCGGGGCGGGAGAAACGATGGGGGTCATCTTACCCCAGTTGCGCCCATCTGCCGAGCCATGGGCCCGGCAGATGACGCGGAGCCTAGGCTTGTGCCTTGGCCGACTTGACGGCTCTGGCGGGGCTGGTCACCAGCCAGACCGCGAGGCAGACCACGGCGCCGCCGAACACGAAGCCGCCGGTGAGGGTTTCCCCCAGCACCAGATAGCCCCACAGGATGCCGAAGGGCGGAATGAGGAAGGTGACAGTGAGACTTCGCAGGGGGCCGATGTCGGCGATCAGCCTGAAATAGAGCAGATAGGCGAAGGCGGTGCAGAGGAAGCCGACCGCCAGCACGCTGGCCCAGACCCAAGGCTGGGCCCAGTCGACGGCGGGGCCGGTCGCCAGGGTGTAGCCGAAGAAGGGAAGCAGGAAGAGGACGGCCCCTATCTGGCTGCCAAAGGCCACCAGTTTGGCGTCCAGGCCTCCCCGCTCGGTGACCCAGCGTCTCGTCAGAAAGCCGGCGCAGCCATAGCAGGCGGTGGCGATGAGGCAGGCCAGCACCCCGATGGCAAGTTGGCCGCTCAGGTCGACCTCCCCGGTGGTGGTGATGAGCCCGATGCCCACCAGCCCCAGCATGACCCCGGCCCACTTGCGCAAGGTCAGCGTCTCGTGAAAGAAGGAGAAGCCGATGAGGGCGCCCATCAGGGGCGTGGTGGCGTTGAGGATGGCGGAATACCCCGCGGGCAGCCAGAGGGCCGCCACCGCATACATCAGGAAGGGGACGCCGGAGTTGATGATGCCAAGCACCATGATGGATTTGAGCTTGCCCTGAAACTGCATGGGGGTGCGCAGCAGCAGGAGCATGGCGGCGAGCCCGACGAGGGCGAAGAAGACCCGCAGGAAGGTGGTGTTGACCGAGCCGAACGCCGGCGCCGCGATGCGCATGAACAAAAAGCTGGCACCCCAGATGGCTGCCAGCGCGAGCAATCTCCCGTAATCCGATGGTCTCATCGTTTCTCCCTGAATGAACCGCCCTGTTGCCCGAGATGGCAAGGGGGATTGCATCATGGGGGCAAGCGTCCCCGATGGCAACGGCGCCGTGCAGGAGGCAGGGGCTGACCCTGTGCCCGAGGTGGTCGTGGAGGGCGGCCATCTTGCTCTCCCCGATGGGGGCGCCCCTCACTTCTGCGCCAGGAAATGAAAGCGCTATCAATCACATACAGCCCATGACGAGGTCGACAGTGGTCACATTTTGCGCGTGTTGGCCATGAATTGGCCATGGGGGACTCTAGACTGGTCGGGCTCATCTGAAGGCGGGACGTTGCGGATGGGGGAATGCCGGGACACACCGGCATCACACACAAACAATGAAAATAAAGGACTATCAATGGCTAGATGGATACTCGCGGCCGGATTGTTGGGAACCCTGATCACGGCGCCGAGCACGGCGGCGGAGTGGTTCTTCCGGGGCACCGCGAATGGATGGGCGGCGACCGCCATGACGTCGACGGACGGCGTCAATTTTGATACCTGTCAGCGCTTCGTGAGCGGGGATGCCAGCGGCGGCCCGCGCTTCAAGATAGACAGGTACGGCAACTGGCAGCAGAGCTACCCGGCGGCCGACTACGGGGTCAATGCCAACACGGCGTACCAGATCCGCATCAACGCGAGCACCCAGGCGGTGAGCGCGACGGCGGTGGCCAGTTGCGAGGCCTCGGGGTTTGCCAGCACCTTGCCGCAGCTCAACGTGCGCGGCACCTTCAACGGCTGGGCCAGCCTCCCCATGACCCTGGTAGGGGATCACCTGTGGCAGGTGGAAGCCTACCTGGATGGCAAGGCGAGCCAGCGCCTCAAGTTTGATCAGGCTGGGGACTGGGCCGTCAACTTTGGCGACAGCAACGGCGACGGCGTGCTGGAGAAAAGTGGCGGCGACATCTTCTGGAGCGCCGTGGGCACGGTGCGCATCCAGGTCAACGATCAGACCCTGGCCTACAGCATCACCCCCCTCGGGGATGACAACCAGCCGCCGCTCGCGGTCATCACCCCGGGGGGGACGGTGAACGTGACCCAGGGGGCGTCGCTCACCTTGAGCGGCAGCGACTCCACGGATCCCGACGGCCAGATCGCGAGCTATCTGTGGAGCAGCGGCGAGACCACGGAGAGCATCGTCGTCAACACCACCCAGACCGGCACCTTCACCTATGGCCTCACGGTCACCGACGATCAAGGCGCCAAGGGCAGCAGCAGCGTGAGCGTGGTGGTCGGGGCAGGACAGAGCAGCGACAGCTGGTACTTCCGGGGCACGGCCAACAACTGGGGGCTCACCCCCATGACCAGCGAGGATGGCACCACCTTCTGCACCGAGCAGGCCTTTGGCAGCAACAACCCCCGCTTCAAGATTGACCACAAGGGGGACTGGACCGAGGCGTATCCGGCCCAGGATTACCTGGTCAGCGCCAACACCAGTTATCGCATCTGCTTTGACAGCCTGCGCAAGGCCATCGAGGTGGAGAAGCTGGCCGGGGCCGATCTGCAGGCCCCCACGGTGACGGCCACCCCGTCCCCGGGGAGTTATGTGGACAGTCAGTCCATCACCCTGGGAGTGAGCGACGATCAGGACAGCGCCCCCGCCGTGCATTTCACGACGGACGGCAGCCAGCCCACCACGGCATCGGCCCGCTATGCAGGTCAGCCCCTGGTGGCGAGTGACAAGGGGAGCGGCACCGATCTGGTGATCCGCACCCTTGCCATCGACGCCAGCGGCAATCAGCGCGAGCAGCGCTTCGAGTACCGTATCGGCGAGCAGGGGGTGGCGAGCGGCGATTTTCGCGCCGAGAGCATCTACTTCCTGCTGACTGCCCGCTTCTATGATGGCGATGCCAGCAACAACTACTACAACCGGGATCGCTACAAGGCGGGGGATCCCCAGTGGCGTGGCGACTTCAAGGGTTTGATCGCCAAGCTCGACTACATCAAGGATCTCGGCTTCACCGCCATCTGGGTGACGCCGCCGGTGGAGAACCGCTCCGGCCTCGACTACCACGGCTACCATGCCTACGACTTCTACCGGGTCGATCCCCGTCTGGAGTCGCCGGGGGCGGGTTACCGGGAGTTCATCCAGGCGGCCCACGCCAAGGGGCTCAAGGTGATCCAGGACGTGGTGCTCAACCACTCGAGCCAGTACGGCCTGCGCGGCAAGACCTGGATCGATCGCCTGCCCGTCAAATACTACGTACCGGCGGGGTCGAGCCAGGGACTCATCAACAATGGCCCCTATCAGGGCAATCTTGGGGATTACGCCAGTGCCAACCGCTGTGACGACGACAACCCGGCGGCGCCCGACTGGTACAAGGCTCGCTGCCAGTCCGATCCGGCGGGCACCCAGCCCCTGGTAGATCCCAAGACCGGCGCCACCGTGCCGAGCGCAGGCTACAACCCCAACCGCTTCTTCGGCATCGACGCCCAGACCCTGGATCCCGCCTGGTATCACCTGGACGGTTTCATGTCCGGCGGTGACTGGGAGAGCCCGCTCGCCCTGCAGCGCAAGCACATGGCGGGGGACTGCATCGATCTCGCCACCGGCAACCAGAACGTCAAGGACTACCTCAACGGCGCCATTCGTCAGTACCTCGACATGGGGGTGGATGCGATTCGTATCGATACCTTGAAGCACATCGAGCGGGACGAACTGCTGACCTATGTCCATGACTGGCAGGCCCACAAGCCGGGGCTGTTCGTCTTTGGCGAAAACCTGGTCAAGGGCACCGGCTGGGGCTCTGAGCTGGCCAACGACAATGCCTCGGCGGTGATCCGCCCCTGGTGGTATACCCGCACCACGCCGAACCCGGCCAATCCCCGTGCAGGGGGCGATTCCGGCCTCTCTGTGCTGGACTTCTCCCTCTTCTCCACCTTCCGTGACAACGTCACCCGGGGGAACTTTGGCGGGGTAGGGGGGATTTTCGCCATGGACTGGGTCTATGGGGATGCCACCAAGCTCATCACCTTCTTCCAGAACCATGACGTGGGGCCGGACAACGACTTCAAGTACCGCTACGGCGGGGAAGAGGGGAATGCGGCCATGACCTACAACCTGCTCTGGACGGCGCGGGGGATCCCGACCCTCTACTACGGGGAGGAGGTGATGTTCCAGGCGGGCAAGCCCCAGGATATCGATGGGGCCACCATGACGGTGGATCAGACCGGTCGTGCCTACTACGGGGAGGTGCTGGACAACCCCGCCACCCCGAGCCACCCGCTTTATCAGCACATCAAGCGCTTGAACCAGATCCGCAAGGCGGTGCCCGCCCTGCAAAAAGCGCCCATGAGCCAGGTGAACGAGTGGGGGAGCGGCATCAGCTTCGTGCGTGATCTGAGTGCCGAAGGGAGCTACGCCGCCGTGGGCCTTGCGGCCAACTCGGCCCAGCAGATAAACCTGAGTGGCCTGAAGAACGGCACCTACACGGACGCGGTAACCGGTGCGAGCCAGAGCGTCAGCAACGGCAGCCTGAGCTTTGCGGTGCCCGCCTATTCGGCGCGGGTCTGGGTACTGAACGGCCCGGGCAAGGTCGGTGCTGACGGCAAATACCTCAAGTAAGGAAGCCCTGTCACAGGGTGCAGCGAGTCGGCCTTCGGGCCGACTTTTTTATTCTGCCTTCTGCCTATGCCTGAATGGATGCCCCATCCTGATGGGGCTCTGGCTCTGGCTCTGGCTGCGGGGGCTGGTGGATGGGCAGACCTGTGGACTCGCGACCAGCACGCTCATGGGCAGGGGGCTAGAGGGAAGGGAAGTGGTGCATCCGCCGCCCGAGTCACTTCATGCTCTGCATATTGGAGTGCTCATTGCTGTGCTCATGGCAGTGAGCAAAGCGGTGCCCATGTCGTCTTTGCGCTGCGGTGCAAGGCAAACTGTGCCACTCGGCTGCTCTATATTGGTGCAATTGCTCTTTATTGGTGCGCGACATCCACATCCGCCCCTGGAACCCGCCCCGAAGAAACACGCCGTATGGCCCCCGGGCTTCCCCCATGACAAGCATCATCCATGCTGAAAAGCGGCATCCTATCGACATGATCTGCCGAAAAACCGGGCTGTGAAGGGGATAGCACGAGGCCTTTTTCGGTGACGCGGGTAAACATGCTGCGCCACTGTGATGGCCGATCACGGAAGTGGTGGATTCTACCTGCATATTGCGCATTTGTCGGAATTTAAATCCGATTATTTATGTTATCGCGGACTCTTGTTTTGATTGGCGCTCTTTTTGCTGTGCCTTGTCATCCCCATGATGGCGAGATCAGGGGGCGGGGGAGCGCAAGATTGGGGGGTGGGGACGGCAAGGTGAACGGGTCGCCGCCATCAGCCCCAACGCGGCCTGGTTGTCGGGCAACGGATGCCACCATCAAATCGGATCTAAGGAGTCATATGGAAGGTGAAATGACCATGCAGCCAGCGGCTGCGGGCAGGGGGCTGGCCCATACCCTCAAGGACGATGTCTACGGCATGGTGCTCGGGGTCATGTTTATCGCCGTGGGGCTCAATCTGCTCAAGTGTTCCGGCATGATCACCGGTGGCATCGCGGGCATCGCCCTGCTGATCGCCCATGTCAGCACCCTGCCCATCGGCGTGCTCTTCTTCCTGGTGAACCTGCCCTTCATGGTGTTCTGCTACGTCACCATGGGGCGCGCCTTCACCCTCAAGACGCTGATCGTCAACGTCGCCCTCTCGGCGGCCACCCAGGCGGTGCCGCTGCTGCTGACGGTGAGCTATGTCCATCCCCTGTTTGCCGCCCTGGTGGGGGGAACCTTCCTCGGCATGGGGGTCTTGTCTCTGGCGCGTCACAATGCCTCCGTGGGGGGCACCGGCGTGGTGACGCTCTGGCTGCAACGGCGCACCGGCATCAATGCGGGAAAGAGCCAGATGGTGCTGGATGTGCTGGTGTTTGCGCTCTCTCTGCTCACCCTGCCGCTTCCCCTGCTGCTCTGGTCAACCCTGAGTGCGCTGGCCATGAACGCCATGCTGATGAACTGGCACAAGCCGGGCCGCTATCAGGGGAACTGACAGCCGGTCTGGCTGACGGCTGAGAGGGAAAAAGGCCGTTCCGGGAGACTGGCGGCAGAAAGGGGCTCAACGGCAAAAAAGATCATCTTGTCGGGAAAAACGGCATGGTTACGGCTGAATTTATTGGTTTTTTGCCCTGTTGGTGGCGTTAAATCGGGCTACGCCATAAAAAATTCAAAAAACTTCTTTACCACTGCCCAATGCATGAGTAAAATTTGTCGGCAATATTTTACACCCCCACTCCTCAACGGTGAGATATTGCCATGCTCAGGATTGCCAAAGAAGCGCTGACCTTCGACGATGTACTGTTGGTTCCAGCCCACTCCACTGTTCTCCCCAATACCGCCGACCTGCGTACCAAGCTCACGTCTGCGATCACGCTGAATATCCCGATGATCTCCGCTGCCATGGACACAGTGACCGAAGCCCGTCTGGCTATCGCACTGGCCCAGGAAGGCGGCATCGGCTTCATTCACAAGAACATGTCCATCGAGCAGCAGGCTGCCGAAGTGCGCAAGGTCAAGAAGTACGAGAGCGGCGTGGTCAGCGATCCCGTTACCGTGCGCCCTGACATGACCATCGCCCAGATCAAGGAGCTGAGCCACAAGAACGGTTTCGCCGGTTACCCCGTGGTGACTGACGGCAACCAGCTGGTGGGCATCATCACCGGCCGTGACGTGCGCTTCGTCATCGATCTCTCCCAGACCGTCGAACAGATCATGACCCAGAAAGATCGTCTGGTGACCGTGCGTGAAGGGGCCCCTCGTGAAGAGGTGGTGGCCCTGATGCAAAAGCACCGCATCGAGAAGGTGCTGGTGGTCAACGGCGACTTCAAGCTCAAGGGCATGATCACCGTGAAGGACTTCCAGAAAGCCGAGCGCAAGCCCAACGCCTGTAAAGACGAGCGTGGCCGTCTGCGGGTCGGTGCCGCCGTCGGTGCCGGTGCCGGCAACGAAGAGCGCGTCGCCGCCCTGGTGGAAGCCGGTGTGGACGTGCTGCTGATTGACTCCTCCCACGGCCACTCCCAGGGCGTGCTGGATCGCATCAAGGCGACCCGTGAAGCCTATCCTGACCTGCAAATCATCGGCGGCAACGTCGCCACTGCCGCGGGCGCCAAGGCGCTGGTGGAAGCGGGTGTCAACGCCGTCAAGGTCGGTATCGGCCCGGGCTCCATCTGTACTACCCGTATCGTGACCGGCGTGGGCGTGCCCCAGATCACCGCCATCTCCGACGCCGTCGACGCCCTGGAAGGCACCGGCGTGCCGGTGATTGCCGATGGCGGCATCCGCTTCTCCGGCGATGTGGCCAAGGCCATCGCCGCGGGCGCAAGCTGCGTCATGGTGGGCTCCATGTTTGCCGGTACCGAAGAGGCGCCGGGCGAGATCGAGCTCTATCAGGGCCGCTCCTTCAAGTCCTACCGCGGCATGGGCTCTCTGGGTGCCATGTCCAAGGGCTCCAGCGACCGTTACTTCCAGACCGACAACGCCGCCGACAAGCTGGTGCCGGAAGGGATCGAAGGGCGCGTGCCGTACAAGGGCCGCCTCAAAGAGATCATCCACCAGCAGATGGGCGGCCTGCGCTCCTCCATGGGTCTGACCGGCAGCGCGACCATCGACGACATGCGCACCAAGGCCGAGTTCGTGCGCATCTCGGGCGCCGGGATGAAAGAGTCCCACGTTCACGACGTGACCATTACCAAAGAAGCCCCCAACTACCGGATGGGCTGATGAAACGGGGCTCTGCGCCCCGTTTTTCCACCTTTTTTTATCCCGTGCTTTTTGTGACAACATCAGCCTGATGCAGGAATAAAATGACTAAAGACATTCACGCCCACCGTATCCTTATCCTGGATTTCGGTTCCCAGTACACCCAGCTCATCGCCCGTCGCGTCCGTGAAATCGGCGTCTACTGCGAGCTGTGGGCCTGGGACGTAACCGAAGAGCAGATCCGCGAGTTCAACCCGAGCGGCATCATCCTCTCCGGCGGCCCGGAATCCGTGACCGAGGCGGGCAGCCCGCGCGCCCCCGAGTACGTGTTCAACGCCGGTGTGCCGGTGTTCGGTATCTGCTACGGCATGCAGACCATGTCCGAGCAGCTCGGCGGCAAGGTGCAGTCCTCCAACCTGCGTGAATTCGGCTACGCCCAGGTCGAAGTGCTGGGCCAGTCCGGCAAGACCAGCGCTCTCTTGCGCAACATCGAAGACGCCATTGCCGACAACGGCAATGCCCTGCTGGATGTCTGGATGAGCCACGGCGACAAGGTCACCGAGATCCCCGCCGGCTTCACCACCATCGCCCAGACCGCCACCTGCCCCCACGCCGCCATGGCCGACGAAGCCAAGCGCTTCTACGGCGTGCAGTTCCACCCGGAAGTGACCCACACCCGTCAGGGTGCCCGCATGCTGGAGCACTTCGTCAAGGACATCTGCGGCTGCGAGTGCCTCTGGACCCCGGCCACCATCATCGATGACGCCGTCGCCCGCATTCGCGAGCAGGTGGGTGACGACGAGGTGATCCTGGGCCTCTCCGGCGGCGTGGACTCCTCCGTGGTCGCCATGCTGGTGCACCGCGCCATCGGCGATCGCCTCACCTGCGTCTTCGTCGACAACGGCCTGCTGCGCCTGAACGAAGGCCAGCAGGTGATGGACATGTTCGGCGATCACTTCGGCCTGAACATCATCAAGGTCGACGCCGAAGAGCGCTTCCTCTCCGCCCTCGCGGGCATCGACGAGCCGGAAGCCAAGCGCAAGACCATCGGCCGCGTCTTCGTCGACGTGTTCGACGACGAGTCCAAGAAGCTCAAGAATGCCAAGTGGCTGGCCCAGGGCACCATCTACCCGGACGTCATCGAATCCGCTGCCAGCAAGACCGGCAAGGCCCACGTCATCAAGTCTCACCACAACGTCGGCGGCCTGCCGGAAGAGATGAAGATGGGTCTGGTGGAGCCGCTGCGCGAGCTGTTCAAGGACGAAGTGCGCCGTGTCGGCCTCGAACTCGGCCTGCCCTACGACATGCTCTACCGTCACCCCTTCCCGGGTCCGGGCCTGGGCGTGCGCGTGCTTGGCGAAGTGAAGAAAGAGTACTGCGACTTGCTGCGCAAGGCTGACGCCATCTTCATCGAAGAGCTGCGCAAGGCCGACCTCTACAACCAGGTCAGCCAGGCGTTCGCCGTCTTCCTGCCGGTGCGCTCCGTCGGCGTCATGGGCGATGGCCGCAAGTACGACTGGGTCATTGCGCTGCGCGCCGTCGAGACCATCGACTTCATGACCGCCCACTGGGCTCACCTGCCGTACGACTTCCTCGGCCACGTGTCGAATCGCATCATCAACGAGATCAACGGTATCTCCCGCGTGGTGTACGACGTCTCCGGCAAGCCGCCTGCAACCATCGAATGGGAATAAGCGGCTAACGCCCTTTCATCCTTCAAACATAAAAATGTAAAAAAGACGCCCTTGCGGCGTCTTTTCTTTTTCCAATCGTTTGCGGAGCAAAATTCGCTCTCAAGCGGCGATGGTTCTTTTCATTAAATGGATTACTGACTTACCTCCGAATATGATATGAGCGTTCAATTTGGGGGGAAGGTGTCGTGGCCATTTTTGATATTGAGAAAGATGAATTACTCCGCTTTTCCGATACTCAGCTCGAAGAGTTGATCGCGCGCCTTGCCGAGGCTGAGATTGCTGCTCATGGTTATAGTCCTGCCTATGTACACTGGTCAGGCTCTATCAATGCTCCTGATGGTGGTATCGATGTTCATGTTCAAGTGCCTGTTGAAAAAATAAACACGGGCTTTATTGAACGACCTGATACGATCTTTCAAGCCAAAAAGCATCCAATGCCGAGGGCTGCGATAACCTCAGAAATGACCAATGATGGGATATTATCACCGACGATCTCTGAACAAGCGGCAAAGGGAGGGAGTTATATCATCGTTAGCTTGGGTGATGATTGCTCTCCTCCTATGAAAGAGGACCGTCTCGAAGCAATGCAGTATGCGGTAGCGGATTATCCTCATGGGGCCAGTATTCACTTGGATTTTTACGACCGCTCTAAACTAGCGCAATGGTTGCGGCAGCACCCGTCAGTCATGCTCTGGGCCAAAAAAACGCTTGGTCAGGGATATTCTGGGTGGCAGCCATATGGTGCTTGGAGCAATCCGCCTCAGGGGTCAGTAGATACCTTGATTTCAGCGCCAGGGGTGACAATTACTCTGCCATCCGGAAAGGGGCAAAAGCTAGCCATTCAGGACGCTATCGGGCCAATGCGAGAACTGATTAGCTCAACCAATAAAGCTGTTCGTATCACTGGATTATCCGGTGTTGGAAAGACCCGAATCTTACAGGCTCTTTTCGATGAAACGGTCGGAGCAGATGCGCTCGATCGGACTATCGCAGTTTATGTTGATACCGGTGAAAGCCCGGAACCCTCTGCAACAGCAATGCTAGATCGACTGATCGCTGAGGGGCGACGTGCCATTATGATCCTTGATAATTGCCCTTCTGAATTGCACACACTCCTAGCCCGTAAAGTAGCGGCCAAAGGTGCGATCAGCCTGATCACTGTCGAGTATGACATTAGAGATGACAAGCCTCAGACCACAGAGGTCATCCATATAGAAGCGATCGGACCGGAGATGGCTGAGCAGCTTCTTATCCGTCGCTTTCCCATTATTGGTCGGAATAACGCCCGCCGCATAGCCGAATTTGCTGACGGCAATGCGCGGGTTTCTCTGGCTATCGCCGAGAGAGTGGAAGAAGGTGAAAGTTTGGCTCAACTTTCTGACGTTCAGTTATTTGACCGATTGTTTGACCAGCGGAAGAGCCCGGACGATGACCTTCGGGCGCAGGCTGAAATATTGTCTTTGGTTTATTCATTTTCAGTTTCAACGGCTGAGGAAGGTCAAAACGAACTGGAGGTATTGGGTTCTATCTCAGGGTATTCCGCAAACCAGTTGTTCCGAGCAACAAGCAAGCTGTCTGATCGCCATATTGTACAGAAGAGGGCCCATTGGCGGGCCATTTTACCTCATGCCATTGCCAACAGGCTGGCGTCATCGGCACTGAATTGTATTCCGGTTAATCAACTAAGAGCGACTTTTGAAACTCTTGGCAACCAACGCTTACTCATGTCGTTCGCACACAGGTTAGGGCTGCTTCACGATCATCCCGTGGCGAAAGAGATTGTTGAATGTTGGCTTCAGCCCGACGGGCTGTTGGGGCGGTTAACAGAATTAAACGATATATCTGAAAGAATGCTGAATTATATCGCGCCAGTTGCACCTGAAGCTCTGCTAGATAGGATCGAAATGGTGTTGACTACGTCTGATATTCATGACGGTGCAACGAGTGAGAATCTACATACCGCAACCATCATCAATCTTTTACAGCTATTAGCATATGAATCGAGAGCATTCGATCGCTGTATTAGACTTCTTATTCATGTGGCTGGTTATGAGAAAGAGAATGATGACAATAACTCGCTAGGAAGCCAGATAACCAAATTCTTCCAAGCATATCTGTCTGGTACTCACGCTACGTTAGAGCAACGCATTACCATCATGAATGAATGCTTTTCATCGGATGTTCCTAGACGTATAGCGTTGGGTTTCAAGATGCTTGCGACAACCTTAGAAGATCGCTGGACTGGATTTGGAATGAATGCGTTTGGTGCTCGGCCGAGAAACTATGGACTTCACCCCAGTCATGATGAGCTTGTGCAGTGGCGAAGTGCTTTTATCGATGTTGCGGTACAATTGGGCACCTCCGGCGATCCCGCTATTGAGGTTCCCGCGCGTCAAATCATGGAGAATACATTCCGAGGGATGTGGAGCCAGATAGCGATAAGAGAAAAACTGATTGATGCTGCTCGAAAATTACATGCACATCGCCCTTGGGGAGGTGGTTGGAAAGCCGTTCGCTCTACGATCTATTTCGATCATACCGAGCGCAAAAACGCGAATAATGTCGAGTCCATACCAGATAATCTTGCTGCCTTGGAGAAAGAGCTAGGGAAGGTGCGAATAAGCGGGGAAATTCTTCTCGGCTGACTCAGTCATTTCATTTTTTCAGTTTGAGCCGATTTTTTCTCCCGTAAATGCCT
>NZ_JBFODJ010000006.1:0-49411 GCF_040908265.1 Aeromonas sp. R5-1 | reverse complement strand
GTTCAGGTTGAACCGGAATGAGCGTTCACATTGGTCCGGAAATGGTGTTCACGTTGAATCGGAATTGGTGTTCATGATCGGCCGGAATATGCACATGGGGTGCACAAAAGAAAAGGGGACAGCAGATGCTGTCCCCTCAAGTCATTTCGTCCATTCCCTGAACTGCCATGCTCCCTGCAATCCTTGACGCTATCCTTTCCTTTGGAAATTCCCCTTCCCAATCCGTTGGGGTGTCCTGTGGCCTTCCTAGCCTGGCAATCTGTCCTGATTGCTTCACCCTCTCCTTCCTGGAGGTGTCCATTACCACATCCCGTGGTGTTCCTGCGTCATCCTGACTGATAACCATCCTGGCTATCACGCTTCATCTTGAAGCTGTTCCTGACCGCGTCTTGCGGTGTCCTTTCATCCTTGATGAGCGACAATCCGTGCCACTCAACCTCATCCTGAGGTATCCAACTACCGCATCCTGCGGTTGTCCTGTCGATCCTTGTGATAACCATCCTGGCTATCAACCCCATCCCGAGGTGTTCCTTGCCCACATCCTGCAGGCTATTCCTTGTTTATGCGCTGTTTCTGCATCCTGCCGAATCAGCTCGTCCTTGTGAGACCCATACTAAGGCAATTACGGGCTCGAACAAGGTGTGCATTCGGCTTGGATTCCGTGACATCCGGTGCAGAAATGGGCTTGTGTGGAATATTATCTACGTTTATCAGTTACTTAGATAGTTTCCATGGAAAGCATACCCAGTGCGGGATGGCTTCACGTACGGTTCAACACTGAGGGGTCTTACAGGGGGAATGGCAGATCTCTTACAAGCAGAAATCGGTAGGAAAACGATGGTGCAGCCGCTTCAATCAGGGGTGTAAGAGTTCAAAATTAATTGAATACTTATGCTTTAAAAGTAGACAAAAGCCGAGATAAATCTCGGCTTTGTATTGTCTGCTGGTTTCTTTAGCTGACCCTTGTCCCAGGAGTCGGGTAGGCCTTGCGCAGTGATTCGGGTGCAAGTACCTCCAGGTTGCCGCTCATGTTGTTCAGCCAGGAGCGGAACTCGGGCGTATCTTGCACTTCGGTCTCCACCACCACGCTGCGCTTGTCGTAACGGGTCATACGCGGGTTATGTCCCGGGATTTGTCCATCGATCAGGGTCGGGCAGTTGGCATCGATGCGCCCGACGAAGCGGATCGGACCGCTGACGTCCTGATAACCCTGGTCGCGGATTAGCTTCTGGATATTGAAGTCCTTCGGCTGGGTCGCGCTGAAGTTGGTCAACTCCACGTTCTTGATGTGATCGAACGGAATGCCGTAGACCTTGGGATCCAGCTCGGAGAGGGTACAGAGCAGGATGGGGCCATCGGGCTGGTTCAGGATGCCGAGGGGATTGATGCGGTCATAGCAGAGCCAGACAGTACGCTCCTTGATGACACGCTGGATCTCGGCGCTGAACTTGCGGCCACGCCAGAGGGCGTCGCGGATCAGGGTGCTGCGGCGGATCTCCGGATTGCCGGCGAAGGGGCGAGGTGACTGGTGCACGCTCTCCAGCCAGCGCTCGGCCAGTTCGCTCTGGCTGTCGCGGATCACCTGACCAGCCTTGTCGATCAGCGGGTTCAATTCGGTCAGCACGCTTGCCGGCAACAGTTGGCTTGCCTGGTCGCTCCAGGTTTTCAGGGCCACTGCCAGCGAGAGCGGCATGATGTTGGCAAAGTCATTGAGACCATGGCGCTCGAAGCACCAGCCATGAGGCTTGCTGCGCTCATCGGAGGTGAGGTCGAACAGTCCCATGCCGGACATCTCTTCCAGGTCCCGTTGCACGGTACGGAGACTGACGTGAATGCCTTCCTCTTCCAGTTTTACCTGGAGTTGGCTGGCGGTCAGCTTGTAAGGGCGGTGCGGGATGCAACGCGCCAAGGTCAGTTGTCGTAACAGCTTCTTACTCATGGTGCATGCCTTCACTGGTTTAGCGTTGAGTGTATCCTAGCCATGGCCTGCGACAGTCTATGTCGCAAGTTTTGCTGCGACAACTGTCGCCATTTTCATACATGAAGAAACAAGGCATTGATAAATAAAACAAAATAGCAATGAAAAGGGGTTGTTTGAGCCTTTTTTTATTGAAAACAAGTCTTGCGAGGATGCTCGCGACCAGGGTGACAGGAAGGAAATGGAAGCAGTAAGGAGGGGGAGGTGGGGGACGGGCCCCCACCTCGACACGTCGTTATGCCAGCCAGGACCAGGCTGATTTGGTGATGGCTGCGCCCACCATGTAGCCGAATACTGCGAGAGCGGCCACTCCGGCCACCAGCTTCTGGCCGCGGGCAGGACGCTTGAGCGCCATGACGCCCAGGCCGATGTAGATCACCAGGGCAATCAGCTTGGCCATCAACCAGGGCTGCTGGCCAGGGCTCATCTGCAGGGTCACCGCCAGCAGCACACCAAACAGCAGCAGGAAGGTGTCGTTGATGTGGGGCAGCACCTTCAGCCATTTCTGTTGCAGCCGCCCGCTGCCCGCCAGCGCCAGGCTCCAGCGGTAGAGGAAGAGCAGCAGGCTGACCAGGGCCAGGGTCATGTGAAGGTGTTTGAGCATGGGGTAATAGGCAATCATGTTGCTTCCTTGTCGTTGTCGGGCAGACCGCTGTTCCATTGATGGGCGTGGGTACGCTCCTGTCCTTCCTGATCGTCTTGCAGCAGGTCGGAGAGGATGTCGCGGTATTGCAGGCTCTTGTTGATATAGGTGTGCTCGTCGTCCAGGTAGTTGACCTGTTCCCGCAGCAGCCGGTTGTCATACTGCTTGAACATCTGCCCCGCACGCCAGGCCTGATTGGCCCTGAATCCCAAGAGGGTGAGTGCTTCTACCCCAAGATCCACGGCCGACCCCAGGGTTTCGCGGTGCACGCTGTCTATCCCGTGGCGCAGGATCTCGTGGGCATGGGGTCTGTCCTGGGCACGGGCCAGTATTCTGAGGTGCGGGAAGTGCTTTTTCACCATCTCGATCACTTCGAGGGAGGTGGCCGGGTCATTGAGGGAGAGCACCAGCAGTTTGGCCTTGTGGGCGCCGGCCGCGTGCAGCAGGTCGAGTCGGCTGGCATCCCCATAAAACACCTGGTAGCCGTACTTTCTCAGCATCTCTATCTGGCTGGCATCCTGCTCCAGGATGGTGGTGCCAATACCATGGCCGTGGAGCAGGCGCCCCACTATCTGACCGAAGCGACCGAAGCCGGCGATGATGACCGGGTGTTCCACCAGCTCGGGCTGTTCGTGTTCGGGGGTGTCGCTCTGGTTGCGGTAGTCGAACCAGGGCTGGATCACCCGATCGTTGAGGATAAGCAGCAGCGGTGTCAGCGCCATGGAGAGGGCGACGACCAGAGTCAGCAGTGAGATGGTGCTGCCCGGCAGTACCTTGTTCTGGGCGGCGAACGAGAACAACACGAAGGCGAACTCCCCGCCCTGGGCCAGGGCCAGGGCGAAGGTCCAGCGCTGGTTCGGGGAGAGGCGAATGACAAAGCCGAGCCCCATCAGCACCAGCCACTTGAGCACCATCAGACCGATCACCAGTGCCGGGATCAACAGGGGATGGGCGGCAAAGAGGCTGAAGTCGATGCCGGCACCCACCGACATGAAGAAGAGGCCGAGCAGCAGCCCCTTGAACGGCTCTATGTCTGCTTCCAGCTCGTGGCGGTATTCGCTGTCCGCCAGCACCACGCCGGCGAGGAAGGAGCCGAGGGCGGGGGAGAGGCCGACGGATTCCATCAGCACGGCGATGGCGATCACCAGCAGCAGGGCGGCAGCGACGAAGATCTCCCGCATGTGGGACTGGGCGATGGCGCGAAACACCGGCCGCATCAGGTAATGACCACCCAGCACGATGCCGGCGATGGCGGCCACCACCAGCAGGCCGTGCTGCCAGCCTGCCAGCTCTGAGCTGCCGCTGCTGGCGACCGGCGCGATGGCCAGCAGCGGCAGGATCGCCAGGATGGGGATGACGGCGATGTCCTGGAACAGCAACACCGCAAACGCGGAGCGGCCGCTCTCGCTCTGCATCAGTTTGCGCTCCTGCAGGCTCTGCAGCACGATGGCGGTGGAGGAGAGCGCAAGAATGAGACCGATGGCGAGCCCCTGCTGCCAGGGCAGACCCAAAAGATAACCCACCCCGGTCAGGGCGACACTGGTGAGCAGCACCTGCAGACCACCGGTGCCGAGGATGGGCCCTTTCAGTTGCCACAACAGGGCCGGGCGCAGCTCCAGACCGACCAGAAACAGCATCAGCACCACCCCGAACTCGGCGAAGTGCATCACGTCTTTCTGCTCGCCCACCAGACCAAGCAGGAAGGGACCTATGATGATCCCCGCCAGCAGGTAGCCAAGGACGGAGCCCAGCCCCCACCGCTTGGCCAGCGGGACGGCGATCACCGCCGCCGAGAGGTAGATCAGGGCGTCAAACAGCAATCCATGTCCCATCAGCGGCTCCTCCTTAACATGATGAATGCCGGTGAGGGCTGGCCGGGCCTGCGCCCGGATCGAGTGTGTGTCATGGGAGTACCCCCAGCAGATCTCGCAGATAGGGGCTCTCGGCCAGCTGGGCCGGGGTCAGCTGCTCGTCACGCAGGGCGCACAGTAGTTGGCGATAGTCCTGGCCACAGCGGCGCAGCGCCTCGGGATCCTCGAGCTTGTGGAAGGAGTGCAGCACGAAAGGGGGCAGCCAGCGCATGCCGCACAGCTGTGCGGTCTGCTGGAAGGGGAGCAGGAAGTCGAGCAGCGGGCGCTGGTTGTAGCCGGCGCGGCAGTAGGATTCGGGGCCGCCCCCCGTGGTGATGGCGCTGAGCCACTGCTTGCCGTTGAGGGCATGGGCCTCGGGGCCGTAGGCATAGCCGTACTCCAGCACCAGGTCCATCCACTCTTTCATGATGGCCGGGCAGGAGTACCAGTAGAAGGGGTGCTGGAAGACGATGATGTCGTGCTCCGCCAGCAGGGCCTGTTCCCGTTTCACGTTGATGAACATGTCCGGATAGCGCTGGCAGAGATCGTGCAGGGTGATCCCCTCCAGCCCCTCGATGGCGTGCAGCAGTTGTTTGTTGGCCCGGGAACTCTGCAGCGCCGGGTGTGAAAAGATGACCAGAATGCGTTTCATGGGATTCCTGAAGAGGGTCTGCTGCCGGCACATGCGACAGACTGTGAGCTGAAACGTTATCAAGAAGCTCCCTGGCCCGCCAGTTCCGGGATCAGTGCGCGCAGCGCCGGATTCAGGGTCTGGTGGGCGGGGTAGCAGAGGCCGATGCGGCGGAACATCCGGGGGCCGCTCACGGGCAGGGTGCACAGGCCCGCTTCGTCCTCCACCAGCCCGTCGGGCAGGAAGCTGATGCCCACTCCGGCCAGCACCAGCGCCATCACCAGCCCCTTGCTCTCGGCCTTGGCCACCAGATTGAGGGTGAGCCGGTCACAGGCCAGCAGGCCTATGGTTTGCTGATGGGCTTCGCAGGGGGGACACTCAATGAAATCATGGTGTTGCAACTCAGCCAGCTCGATACGCGCCCTGCCCGCAAGAGGGTGTCCCCTGGGAACGCACAGCACGTACTCCTCTTCCCAGAGCGGCAGGAAGATCTCGTCCTCCCGGCGCAGGGCATCCAGGGTCAGCCGGCAGTCGGCCGGGGTGCCGTAATCGGAGAGGGTGAGATCCAGCTCGGGCAGCACCCCCTGCACCCGCCGAAGCAATCCCGCCAGCCGACGGCGGCTGAGGTCGGGCATGATGGCCATGTTGAGTCTCGCACGCGTCGCCTTCTGGCGAAACAGGGTCGGCAGGCGACGCGCCTCTTCCACCAGCTTGACGGCGTGGGGATAGAGATAGTGGGCCGGATCCTTCGCTTCCACCCCCTTCTTGCCCCGGATGAAGAGGCTGTCCCCCAGGCTCTCTTCGAGCTGGCGAAGGCCGGCGGAGAGGGAGGGTTGGCTCACGTGGCAGCGGGCTGCCGCCGCCGTGATGTTCTTCTCTTCATAGATGGCGATGAAGAAGCGCAGCAATCTCAGGTCCAGCATGGGGACACCATAGTTAATTCAGATGATAACCAGCGGAAAACTATATTTATCGCCGATGGATGTAGCGACTATAGTGACTGGGTCCCGTGCTGGCCAGCCCTTGTTTGACGCCCATTTCAACGCATCAGAAGGAAAACTCCATGTCCAAGTCCCTCGTGGTGATCACCGGCGCGTCCGCCGGGATCGGTGCCGCCATTGCCCGCGCCTTCTCCGCCGCCGGCCATCCGCTGCTGTTGCTGGCCCGCCGGGTCGAGCCCATGCAGGCGCTGAACCTGCCCGATACCCTCTGCATCGGGGTCGATGTCACCGACACCACCGCCATGAAGACCGCCGTGGCGCAGGCGGAGGTGCAATTCGGCCCGGTGGGATGTCTGGTCAACAATGCCGGCGTCATGCTGCTGGGACAGGCCGACGTGCAGGATCCCGCCGAGTGGCAGCAGATGCTCAACATCAACGTGATGGGGGTTCTGAATGGCGTGCATGCGGTACTGGCCGGCATGAAGGCCCGCCGCAGCGGCACCATCATCAACATCAGCTCCATCGCCGGTCGCAAGACCTTCCCGAACCATGCCGCTTACTGCGCCACCAAGTTCGCCGTCCACGCCCTGACCGAGAATATCCGGGAAGAGGTGGCCGATGTGGGCGTGCGGATGGTGACCATCGCTCCGGGCGCGGTGGAGACCGAGCTGCTCAGCCACACCACGGACGAGAGCATCAAGGCGGGCTATCACGACTGGAAGGACCAGATGGGAGGCGTCATTGCACCCGAGGTGATCGCCGACGCCGTGCTCTATGCATGGAGCCAGCCGGCCAATGTCTGCGTGCGCGAGATCGTGCTGGCGGCCACCCGTCAGCAACCTTGATGGCGGCTGACCGGAAGAGGGGGAGGGGTTGACCCTCCCCCTGGGCCAAGGGTTACCATAGGCCCTCTTTCGTCATTGAGTCGTCTCATGGTCCTGACCCGTCGCCAACTCGCTCGCGCCCGCCGCTGGCTCCCACTGTGGAGTCTGGTGCTGGTGCTGATGTCGTTTGGCAGCCGTGCGGCCACCGATCTCTGTACCCTGACGCCCCATTGCAGCCAGAGCGAGCGTACCCTGGAAAAAGCCATGCCCTGCGGCAGCTTCACCTCGGCGCTCGCCATGACGGTGCTCACCAACGACAGCCTGACGGTTGCCCGGCTTGAGCCCGACAGGCCGACATACCTCTCTCCCTCTCTGTTCATGCCGGAGGCGCCCCTGAAGCGTCTCGAGCGTCCGCCCCGTCACCACGGCTGAGTCGAGTTTCCCTTTCCGGGCATTTCTTCTTAACCGAGGTGAGATATGTACAAGTCCCTGTTACTGGCCGTGCTGGCCGGTACCGTCAGTTTTTCTGCTCTGGCAACCGGGCAGATGACCGTCTACAAGTCCCAGTATTGCGGTTGCTGCAAGACCTGGATCAAGCACATGGAAGAGAACGGCTTTGAGGTCAAGGTCGTGGAAACCGAGCAGCTTGACCCGATCAAGCAGCAGCATGGCATCACCCCGCAGCTGGCCTCCTGCCACACCGGGGTGGTGAACGGCTATGTGGTGGAGGGGCATGTGCCCGCTGCCGACGTGCAGAAGCTGCTCAAGGAAAAACCGGCGATCCGCGGTCTGACCATTCCGGGGATGCCCCAGAGTGCGCCGGGCATGGATATTCCGGGTCAGCCCTATCAGGTGCTGAGCATCAGTGACGAGGGCGCGACCAAAGTCTGGTCGAGCTACCCCGGCTGATGGATGCTGACCGTGAGCAGACACACTTCCATCATGTGAGGCACACCTGAGCGAACCCGTGTCGCCCACGGTCAGGGAGGAGGGCCGCCATCGCGAGATGGCGGCCCTTTTTCGTCGATTTGGGGGGGAATGTCCGGGGAGCCCTTGCAACCCCGGGCGACAAGGGGCAGATTGATCGCCAATTTTTATTTTCTCAGGGACGCTTTTCCCACTGCCTGCCGGTGTGCCGTCTGGATGCGTGCAGCACCAGCGGGAGGGGCGGCCCTGTGACAGCGCAAAGGATGCGACATGTTCACCTTTTCCCGGGGGTTGCTGCTGGCTTGCCTGCTTGCTGCGCCCTGTTCCCATGCCAACGAAGAGTCCGCCATGCCTACAAGCGATACTTCCACCCAGCCTGTCATTGTCCCCCCGGTGGCTGCCAAGCACCCCCATACCCTGAAAAAACACGGGGACACGCGCGTCGACAACTACTACTGGCTGCGTGACGACGAGCGGCAGAAGCCCGAGGTGCTGGACTATCTCAAGGCCGAGAATGCCTACACCGAGGCCATGCTCGCACCGATCAAGCCGCTGCGCGAGCAGCTCTACAAGGAGATGGTGGCCCGCATTCCCCAGCAGGACGAGTCTGTCCCCTATGTGAAGAACGGCTACCGCTATCAGACCCGTTACGAGCCGGGCAAGGAGTACGCCATCTACTCCCGCAGCAAGGTGGAAGGGGACGGGGCCTCCTCCCTGCTGCTGGATGGCAACCAGCGCGCCGAAGGCCACGAGTTCTATGCCCTCGGGGCGCTCGAGGTGAGCCGCAACAACCGCTGGCTGGCGGTGGCGGAAGATTATCTCTCCCGCCGTCAATACAGGATCCAGTTCCTCGATCTGGAGAGCGGCGCCTGGGCTGCCGACACCCTCGAGAACACCTCCGGCAACCTGGTGTGGGCCAACGACAGCAAGACGGTCTTCTACGTGCGCAAGCACCCCAAGACTCTGCTGCCCTACCAGGTCTATCGCCACGAGCTGGGCACGGATCCCGCGAAGGATACCCTGGTCTACGAGGAGAAGGACGACTCCTTCTATGTGAGCCTCTACGCCACCACCTCGGAAGATTTCATCGTCATCTCCCTCTCCAGCACCACCACCAGCGAGGCGCGCCTCATTGATGCCAATGTGCCGGGCCAGACGCCACGCCTGTTCCTGCCCCGTCAGGTGGATCACGAATACAGCCTGGATCACTACCGCGGCCGCTTCTATGTGCGCTCCAACAAGGACGGCAAGAACTTCGGCCTCTATGAGACCAAGGAGAGCCCGGTGGATCGCTGGAAGGCGGTGATCGCCCCCAATCCGGACGTGCTGCTGGAGAGCTATGCCCTGTTCAGGGACTGGCTGGTGCTGGAGGAGCGCAGCCAGGGGTTGACCCGGTTGCGTCAGGTCAACTGGCAGAGCGGCGAACAGAAGGAGATCGCCTTCGACGATCCCGCCTATGTCACCTGGCTTGCCTACAACCCGGAGCCGGACACCAGCGCCCTGCGCTATGGCTACTCCTCCATGACCACGCCGTCCTCCACCTATGAGCTCGACATGGACAGCGGCAAGCGGACTCTGCTCAAGCAGCAGCCGGTGGCGGGCTTCGTGCCTGCGCAATATGCCAGTGAGCGGCTCTGGATCACCGCCCGTGACGGCGTGGCCGTGCCGGTGTCGCTGGTCTATCGCAAGGACAAGTTCAAGAAGGCAGGGGGTGGTGCAGGCACCAATCCCCTGCTGGTCTACGGCTATGGCTCCTACGGCGCCAGCATGGACCCGGACTTCAGCAGCTCACGCCTGAGCCTGCTGGACCGGGGCTTCGTCTACGCCATCGCCCATATCCGGGGTGGCGAGGAGCTGGGCCGCACCTGGTATGAAGAGGGCAAGCTGCTCAAGAAGCAGAACACCTTCAACGACTTCATCGACGTGACCGAGGCGTTGGTGGCGCAAGGCTACGGCGCCAGGGATCAGGTCTATGCCATGGGAGGCAGCGCCGGCGGCCTGCTGATGGGGGCCGTCATCAACCAGGCGCCCCAGCTCTATCGCGGCGTGGTGGCCCAGGTGCCCTTCGTCGACGTGGTCACCACCATGCTGGACGAGTCCATTCCCCTCACCACAGGGGAGTATGACGAGTGGGGCAACCCGAACAAGAAGCGCTACTACGACTACATGAAGGCCTACAGCCCCTACGATCAGGTCAAGGCCCAGGCCTACCCGAATCTGCTGGTGACCACGGGGTTGCACGACTCCCAGGTGCAATACTGGGAGCCGGCCAAGTGGGTGGCCAAGCTGCGTGAGTTGAAGACTGACGACAACCAGTTGCTGCTCAGTACCGACATGGAGGCCGGTCATGGCGGCAAGTCGGGCCGTTTCAAGGCCTATGAGGACATCGCCCTGGAGTTCGCCTTCATTCTGGAGCTGGCCGGCAGCAAGGCGTGATGGCCGGGCCCAAATGAAATCAGCTTGTTACCAAACCCCGTTCCGGCAGCCCCGGATCGGGGTTTTTGCATCTTGGCGACAAAAGCGTCATTAACGTCGTGTTTATGCTGTTCAGTAAGCACTTCGCAATATAACGGACCAGGTTTCTAATCCTTGCCAGTCAAGGGTTGCGAAAGAATCTGGGCGTGCTTTTTATTGCTTCCCTTTGATAGTTCATGTAATTAATCTGCCCTTGAGAAATGAATGATCCGCTTCAAACTTCTCGCTATTTAAATCCGCCATTTTGCTGTTTTGTTTGATTTATGTTGGTGTTATGTGCTTAATCGGAGCGTTAATGCTTTTGAACTGACCCGTTTCTGGTCAGATCACCTCCGATCGGCATGACGCTGATTATCTCACCGCAGGATGATGGTGGCTTCTGGAAGGGCGCGTGCTGCTCGACCATTTCCTCGTACGAGGTCGTATAGGCGAACCCAGTCTTGGTGCGGGTCTGTCTCATATTCTCCCGGGAAACGGGTGAAATAAATCAATGAAAAGGATGAAGAACATGAAAGGATTATCCTTGGCGTGCGCCTTGTCGGCGGCTCTGGTCGGTGTGTCGTTTGGTGGTCCGGTGCAAGCGCAGGAGCGCTTCGTGACCATAGGCACCGGCGGTCAGACCGGCGTCTACTACGTGGCGGGCCAGTCCATCTGCCGCTTCCTCAACCGCGGCGCCGCCGATCACCAGATCAAGTGCAACGCCCCGGCCAGTGGCGGCGGTGTTGCCAACGTCAACGGCATCCGCTCCGGCGAATTCAACTTCGGCATCATGCAGTCCGACCACCAGTACAAGGCGATGAAGGGCGTCGAGCCGTTCAAGGCCGAAGGTCCGATGGATGACATCCGCGCCGTCTTCTCCCTGCAGAGCGAAGTGTTCACCATCCTGGCCCGCAAGGACGCCAAGGTAGCCAGCTTCGACGACCTGAAGGGCAAGCGCGTCAACATCGGCAACCCGGGTTCCGGTCAGCGTGACACCTTTGAAGAGATCATGGCCGTGAAGGGCTGGGACAAATCCGCCTTCAGCCTGGTTTCCGAACTGAAACCCGCCGAGCAGGCCTCTGCCCTGGGTGACAACAACATCGATGCCATGAGCTACTTCGTCGGCCACCCGAACGGCGCCATCCAGGAAGCCTCCACCACCACGGACACCGTGCTGGTGCCGGTCACCGGCCCCGAAATCGACAAGCTGCTGGCCGAGAAGAGCTACTACAGCAAGGCCGAGATCCCGGGTGGTCTCTACAAGGGCAGTCCGAACCCGACCCCGTCCATCGGTGGCAAGGCGGTACTCTCCACCAGCGCCAAGGCTGACCCGGAAGTGGTCTACCAGCTGGTCAAGTCCGTGTTCGACAACCTGGACCGTTTCAAGCGCCTGCACCCGGCCTTCGCGGATCTGAAGGAAGCCGACATGATCAAGGTGGGTCTCTCCGCTCCGCTGCATGAAGGCGCTGTGCGTTACTACAAGGAACGTGGCTGGATGTAATCCGGCTGCGTCTTCGGATGTGCCCCGGACTCGCTCCTCCTTCGGGGGAGCGAGTCTCATTTATTGCAGTACCTACAGAGTCACACTATGCAGCAAACACAACAACAAGAGGCGCTCTCGGCCGAGGAGCTGATCGCCCAGGACGTCGGCGCCAGGCTGCCCGTCGGCCCCATGAGCTGGATCATCGCATGTCTTGCGCTGATCTGGTCCCTGTTCCAGCTCTGGATCGCTTCGCCGCTGCCGTTCTCTCTCGGCATCGGTGTTCTCAACGACACTGAAACACGCTCGATTCACCTGGCTTTCGCCATCCTGCTCGCCTATCTGGTGTTCCCGGCCATGCGCAGCTCGCCGCGCGACCGCGTGCCGCTCGGTGACATCGCCCTTGGCCTCATCGGCGCCGCCGTCGCCAGCTACCTGTTCATCATGTATGAACAGCTGGCCCAGCGCCCCGGCAACCTGACCACCATGGACTTCGTGGTCGCCTGTATCGGCATTCCGCTGCTGCTGGAAGCCGCCCGCCGTGCCCTCGGCCCGGCCCTGGCGGTGATCGCCATCGTCTTCCTGGCTTACAGCCTGGCCGGTCCCTGGATGCCCTCCCTGCTGGCCCACCGCGGGGTGAGCCTGCATGCGCTGGCCAACCACCAGTGGATCACCACCGAAGGGGTGTTCGGCATCGCCCTCGGGGTCTCCACCAGCTTCGTCTTCCTGTTCGTGTTGTTTGGCGCCCTGCTCGAGCGCGCCGGTGCCGGCCACTACTTCATCCAGCTCGCCTTCAGCCTGCTCGGCCACCTGCGCGGCGGCCCGGCCAAGGCGGCCGTGGTGGCCTCGGCCCTGACCGGCGTCATCTCCGGCTCCTCCATCGCCAACGTGGTGACCACGGGCACCTTCACCATTCCCATGATGAAACGGGTCGGCTTCTCCAAGGAGAAGGCCGGCGCGGTGGAAGTGGCCTCCTCGGTCAACGGCCAGATCATGCCCCCGGTCATGGGCGCCGCCGCCTTCCTGATGGTGGAGTACGTCGGCATTCCCTACGTCGACATTATCAAGCACGCCTTCCTGCCGGCGGCCATCTCCTACATCGCCCTCCTCTACATCGTGCACCTCGAGGCGCTCAAGCTCGGGATGCAGCCCATCGGCAACCGTCAGCCGCGCCCCTGGCTGCGTCGTCTGACCGGCTTCGCCTTCGGTGCCGCCCTCATCAGCGGCCTCTCCATGGCGGTCTACTACGGTCTGGGCTGGCTCAAGCCGGTGCTGGGTGACTATGCCCTGCCGGGGATCAGCGTGCTGCTGGCCGTCGCCTACCTGGGACTGCTGAAGATCGCCGCGAGCAACGCACCGCTGCCGGCGGAAGACCCGGACAAGCCACTGGACGAACTGCCCGAGACCCGCGCCGTGCTGCTCTCCGGCCTGCACTTCCTGCTGCCCGTGGTGGTGCTGGTGTGGTGTCTGATGGTGGAGCGCCTCTCCCCCGGCCTGTCGGCCTTCTGGGGTTCGGTGATGCTCATCATCATCCTGCTGACCCAGCGTCCGCTGCTGAACTGGCTGCGCACCGACGGCAAGCACGACTACGGCTCCTTCACCGATGGCGTGGTGGACCTGCGCGAGGGGCTGATTGCCGGTGCCCGCAACATGATCGGCATCGGCATTGCCACCGCCACTGCCGGCATCATCGTCGGGGCCGTCTCCCAGACCGGCGTCGGCCTGGTACTGGCGGATCTGGTGGAGTTCCTCTCCATGGGCAACCTGCTGCTCATGCTGATCCTCACCGCGCTGCTGAGCCTCATCCTCGGCATGGGGCTGCCGACCACCGCCAACTACATCGTGGTATCGAGCCTGCTGGCGCCGGTGATCGTCACCCTGGGTCAGCAGAACGGCCTCATCGTGCCGCTCATCGCGGTGCACCTGTTCGTCTTCTACTTCGGCATCATGGCGGACGTGACCCCGCCGGTGGGGCTGGCCTCGTTCGCCGCGGCCGCCGTCTCCAAGGGCGACCCCATCAAGACCGGGATCACGGCGTTCTACTACAGCCTGCGTACCGCGGCGCTGCCGTTCCTGTTCATCTTCAACACCGATCTGCTGCTCATCAACGTGGACTTTGCCCACGGCGTGCTGATCTTCATCGTGGCCACCATCGCCATGCTGATCTTCGCTGCCGCCACCCAGGGCTTCTTCCTGGTGAAGAGCCGCTGGTACGAGAGCGTGTTGCTGCTGCTGGTGGCCTTCACCCTGTTCCGTCCCGGCTTCTGGATGGACATGCTGCACGATCCGTATCGCGACGCCGCGCCGGCCGAGCTGGCCCAGACCATGGGGCAGGTGGAGGCCGAGAGCACCCTGCGCCTGCGCATGGAAGGGGAAGATGCGGTGGGCAAGTTGCGCCGCTTCACCGTGCTGCTGCCGGTGCCTTCGGGCGTCAGTGGTGAGGACCGTCTGGCCAAGCTGGGGATCCAGACCTATGAGCAGGACGGCAAGATCCTGATCGACACCGTCACCTTCGGCAGCCAGGCCGCCGATCTGGGGCTGGAGATGGATCAGCAGATCCTGAGCGTCAAGGCGCCCACCGAGCGCTGGCCCAAGGAGCTGATGTGGCTGCCGGGCTTCCTGCTGTTCGGGGCCGTGGTCTGGCTGCAACGCCGCCGGGTCGCTCGACCCTGATCATCACCCAATAAAAAACGGCGCCTTCGGGCGCCGTTTTTTATGCTGGGCTGTGATGCCGGCCGCTTCGGACCATCAGTCCAGGGCATCAGTTGGACTGGGTCTGCTTCTGTTTTTGCAGTTGGTCGAGGGTCTGCTGCTCCTGCGGGCTGAGGCCAAGCTGCTCGCAGGCCTGTTCAAAGCTGATGCCAAGATGGCACATCATGATGTCGATAGCGGGCAGGTAGTTGGTCATAGCGTCTTCCATGGTGATCCTCCAGAGCTGTCTCTTATGCCCGAGGGCGGAGATGGGGGCAATTAGACTTTAGGTGTAGGGTGCCATCTGCTTCAGCCTCTGCCACTGGCCGGGGGAATTTGCTACTCTTGCGGGCACTAAAGAGGTTGCCGCCCCAGGGCGAGCAGCCGGTGAGGAGCAGGGCATGTTATTGAGTTTCTTGATCATCGCATCGGGCTGGTGGCACATCCGCGCGGCTTACGGCTCAGACTCCCGTCAGTTCTACATCAGCAAACCCCTGACCATGCTGTTCATCATCGCCCTGGCGTTTGGCTACCAGAGCGACGATCACAACGGCTCCCACGCCTGGATCCTGCTCGGTCTCTGCCTGTCGCTGGCGGGGGACGTGCTGCTGATGCTGCCACGGGATCGCTTCATCCAGGGGCTGGCGGCATTTTTTGTCGCTCACCTCTGCTACATCGTCGGTTTCGCCCAGGGGCCCCTGGTGCTCAAGCTGGTGGACGGCCTGCTGCTGTTGCTGGTGGCCGGCATGGTGTTCGGGCTCCTGTGGGGCCAGCTCGGCGAGATGAGGATCCCCGTCTTCTGCTACATGCTGGTAATCATCGCCATGGCCTGGGTGGCTGCCGGTGCCTGGCATGCCTCTCTCACTGCCGGCAGCGCCGCCGCCCTGGTGGGGGCGCTGATGTTCCTCTTCTCCGACAGCATGCTGGCGCTGGACAGATTCCGCCGCCCCTTCCCCCATGCCACGGCCTGGATCATGAGCAGCTACTTCGCGGCCCAGTTCCTGATCGCCGCCTCCCTGGCGGGCTGACTGGCGGGCAGCCATGAAAAACGGGCCTTCTGGCCCGTTTTGCTATGTGATCCCCACCTTTCACGCCTCGACCGGTTCTGCGTCAGGGTCCCTCGGGGCCGGCTGCTTGAGCAGCAGCATCAGGGCGCTGGCGACGAGCAGGAAGATACCCATCACGTAGAACACCTGGTTGTAGGCCATGATGGCCGCCTCGCGGCTGATGGTGTTCGACAGCATGGCCCGGGCCTGCAACTGGGCCTGCTCCGGCCCGGCTCCCTGGGCCATCATGTTCTGGGCCAGCTGCATCAGATAGGCCTGCCCCTCGATGCTGGTGGCGGCCAGGGTGCTGCCGATCTGGCTGACATGAGTCCGGGTGTCGTTGTCGATCAGGGTGGCGATGATGGCGATGCCGAAGGCGCCCCCCAGGTTGCGCAGTACGTTGAGCAGGGTCGAGGAAGAGGGGATCTCGTCCGGCGTCAGGCTGGCGGTCGCCACCAGGGAGAGGGGCACCATGATGAAGGGCTGCCCCAGGGCCCGCACGATGAGGGACTGGATCAGCTGGGGCCCGGCGTAGTCGGCGTTCATGTTCACGTTCATGAAGCAGCTGATGGCGAAGACCAGAAAGCCGAAGCTCACCAGATAGCGCGGATCTATCTTGTGGGTCAGCTTGGGCACCAGGGGGAGCACCAGCAACTGGGGCAGCCCCATCCACATCAGCACCTCACCGATTTCCAGGGCGTTGTAGTTGTGGATCTGGGTCATGTAGAGGGGCAGCACATAGATGGACCCCATCAACCCCATGCCGAGCACCAGGTAGGCGAAGCAGGCCAGGGCGAAGCGCGGGTTGTGCAGCAGCCGCAGGTTGACCAGGGGGTGGCGGCGCAGCAACTGGCTGATGACGAAGAACACCAGGGCCACCACCGAGATGACGGTGAGCCGCACGATGAAGCTCGAGCCGAACCAGTCCTCCCGGTTGCCCTCTTCCAGCACCACTTCCAACAGGCCGAGACCCACCGCCATGGTGAGGATACCGATGAGATCCACCCGCTTGATCACCTCCCAGTCCACCGGCTTCCTGTCCAGTCCGTGGGCCAGCATGGCCATCACCAGCAGGCCGGGCGGCACGTTCAGATAGAAGATGTAGTGCCAGGACATCTGCTCCGTCAGCCAGCCCCCCAGGGTCGGGCCGATGGCGGGGGCGAAGGTGGCGCACAGGCCGAACAGCGCCATGCCGGTGGCCCGCTTGTGCAGCGGCAGCAGGCTGACGATGAGGGAGAAGGCCATGGGGATCAGGGCCCCGCCGGTAAAGCCCTGCAGCGCCCGAAAGACGATCATGCTGGTGAGGTTCCAGCTGAACGAGCAGAGCACGGAGGCGACGATGAAGGCGCCCGTGGTCCACAGCAGGTAGCGCCGCACGCTCAGTCCCCGGCTCAGCCAGCCGCTCAGCGGAATGGCGATCATCTCCGCCACCAGATAGGAGGTGGAGATCCAGGAGCTCTCGCTCAGGGTGGCAGAGAGCGCCCCCTGAATGTCTTTCAGGGAGGCGTTGGTGATCTGGATGTCGAGGATGGCCATGAAGGCGCCGATGAGGCCCCCCATGACCGCGATCCAGTTGCGGCGTGGTATGGCGTCCATCAGTGGGCGGCCACCACGGGATCAGGGGTGCGGGTGTCGACGATCACCTCGGTGGAGAGGCCGGGCAGCAGCTTGCCCGCCAGGGCGCCCGGATCCGGGATGCGGATCTTGACCGGTACCCGCTGCACGATTTTGGTGAAGTTGCCGGTGGCGTTCTCCGGCGGCAGCAGGGCGAACTTGGCGCCGGTGGCCGGAGAGAGGCTGTCGATGATCCCCTCGACCGGTTGATCCGGATAGGCATCCAGGATCACCTCCACCTTCTGGCCCGGCTGCATGTGCTGCAACTGGGTCTCCTTGAAGTTGGCCTCGACCCACACCTGGCTCAGGGGCACCAGGCTGGCCACCTGCATACCGGACTGGACGTAGAGCCCTTCCCGCAGGCTGCGCTTGCCGATGATGCCGTCGGCCGGTGCTCGCAGCTCGGTGTAGCCGAGTTCCAGCCTGGCTTGTTCAAGCTGGGCCTCGCTCAAAGCCAGCCTGGCCTGGTTCTGCTTGGCTTCGGCATCCAGCACCAGCAGCCGTTCGCGGGCGGCCTGCAAGGCTGCCTTGGCCTCCAGTGCCTGGGCCTGGTTGACCTGCAAGCCGGCACGCACCTCGTCCAGGCTGTCCTGGGAGCTGTAGTGACGCTCATTGAGCTGGCTGACCCGGCGCACCTGCTGCTGGGCCCGGACCTGCTCGGCATTGGCCGAGCTGACTTTTGCCTCGGCCTGGCGGATGAGGCTCAACTGCTGGATACGGGTGGCGGCGAGGTTATCCGCCGTCGCCTGGTTGAGGTGCAGATCGGCCTCGGCCTCCGCCACCTTGGTCCTGTATTCGCGGTCGTCGAGCCGGGCGATGAGCTGGCCGGCCTTCACCGCCTGGTTGTCGGTCACCAGTACTTCGCTGATGTAGCCGGAGAGCTTGGAACCGATGCCGGTCACCTCGCTTTGCAGGTAGGCGTTGTCGGTGCTCTCGAAGTAGCGGCCATGCAGATACCAGTAACCGGCAAACAGCAGGCCGAGCAGGGCCAGCACCAGGGCGGCCAGCAGGGGGATCTTCTTGTGTTGACTCATGATATTGGTTTTCCTGAACTGTGGCGGGCAGGCTAACATCGTGCAACTGTTTCGATTAGTATCCATTCATGAGATATACAGTTTCACTGGTGAAACAATGGACCTGAATGCTGCCTTAATCCTCGTTCGTATCGTCGACAAGGGCTCCTTTACCGCCGCTGCCCAGGAGCTGGGCATGACCAAGGCGACGGTGAGCCGCCGCATCGCCGAGCTGGAGCAGCGTCTCGGCGCGCGGCTGCTCTATCGCTCCACCCGGCAGCTCACCCTGACGGAAGCCGGTGAACAATATTATCTACGCTGCAGCAAGGCGGTGGAGGAGCTGGCCCAGGCCGAGCTGATGCTCAGTGCCAGCCAGCAGGAGGTGACGGGGACCCTCAAGCTGGCGGTGCCCATCGAGACGGGACAGCTGGTGGTGGGCAGGCTGGTGGCGAACTTCCTGCAAGCCTATCCGGGCATGAAGGTGGAGCTGGAGCTGACCAACCGCATCGTGGATCCCATCAGCGAGGGGCTGGATGCCATCGTGCGGGTCGGCGACATGAGCGACTCCAACCTGGCGGCGCGGCGTCTCTGGAGCACCGAGCGGCTGCTGTGCGCCAGCCCGGACTATCTGGCGCGCCACCCGGTGATCCAGAGGCCCGCCGATCTGGTGCATCACGAGCGGATCGCGGTCAGCACGGGGTTCCTCGCCTCGCACTGGTGTTTCGAGCTGGATGATCGCGAAGTGCTGGTGGATCCCCCGTCCCGCTTCCAGGTCAACAACATCACCTGTGCCAGGGAGGCGGCGAAGGCGGGGCTGGGGCTGGCTTCCCTGCCTGCCATGCTGTGCCATGATGAGCTGGCGAACGGGACGCTGGTCTCCTTGCTGCCGGAGTGGCAGCAACCCAGGGTACCCATCTACCTGCTGTTTCCCGAGCGGCGCCTGATGCCGCGCAAGCTGAGGGCATTCATCGATTTTCTGGTGGCCAACGGCCCGGCTTATGGCATCGACAAGCTGCTGTAAGGGTTTCGAGGACAACGTATGGAGCGGTGGATGAATCTGTATCGGGCATCGCACTCCCGGAAGATGCTCGCCCTGGAATGATTGTAGTGCTGGTGATGACGGCACTGGCAAGGGTTTCGAGGACAACGTATGGATCAGTGGATTAACTTGTATCGCGCCTCTCACTCCCTGGAGGCGCATGCCCTGAAAGGGGCCTTGGAGGTAGAGGGAGTCAGGGTGCGCCTCAGCGGCGAAGGGCTCTCCGGCGCGCTCGGGGAGCTGCCGGTGGATCTGCTGCAAGTGACCCTGATGGTGAACGAGCGGGATCGTCAGCGGGCGGGCCGGATCATCGAGCGCTACCAGCAGCGCCAGGGCAACGGCTGGCTGTGCGGCCAGTGCGGGGAGGAGAACGGCGCCAACTTCGATATCTGCTGGCGCTGCCATCACGATCCCCAGGATCATTGAACGCCCCTCGCGCCCTCAGCGCAGGGTGAAGTCGATGTCATCCCCCGCATGGGCATCGTGGTAGGTAGCGAGATCCAGCTCCTTCTCGCTGCGGGCGATGAGCACGGAGACCAGGATGTCGCCGGAGACGTTGACCGTGGTGCGCGCCATGTCGAGGATCCGGTCTATGCCGGCGATGAGCGCCACCCCTTCCAGCGGCAGTCCCACGGCAGTGAGGGTCAGGGTCAGCAGCATCAGCCCGGTACCGGGTGTGCCCGCCGTGCCGATGCTGGCCAGTGTGACGATGCTGATGATGGTCAGGTAGTCCACCAGATGCAGATCCACCCCGAAGGCCTGGGCCACGAACAGGGCGGTGACCCCCTGATAGAGGGCTGTGCCATCCATGTTGATGGTGGCGCCGATGGGCAGCACCTTGGCGGTGATGGCGGGGGAGACCCCGAGCCTGCGTTCGGCGCAGGCCAGGCTGATGGGCAGGGTGCTGCTGCTTGAACTGCTGGTGAAGGCCACCGCCTGGGCATCGACGATGCTCTTGAAGTAGTGCAACGGGTTGAGGCGCGCCATCAGGAGCAGCAGGCTGCTGTAGACGCCGAGCACGTGAAGCAGGCAGCCGAGGTAGACGGCGCCGATCACCTTGAGCAGCGGCAACAGCAGGCTGACGCCGTACTTGCCGGTCATCCAGGCCATCAGGGCGCAGACGCCATAGGGGGCCAGGGCCATCACCATCTGGGTCAGCTTGAACATTCCCTCCGCCAGAGAGGTAAAGAACAGGATGGCGGGGCGGCCGCGTCGCCCGGTGGCGTTGAGGGCGAGAGCGAGGGCCACGGCGAACACGATCACCTGCAATATCTTGCCATCGCCCATGGCCTGCACCGGGTTGCGCGGCACCAGGTGGCTCAGCACGCTGGCCAGGGTAGGTTGCTGCGCCATGGCGCCCCGTTCATAAGGACCCATATTGGCGCCCATGCCCGGTTCCAGCAGCCAGCCCATCATCAGGCCGATGCAGATGGCGACGGCGGTGGAGCAGAGATAGAAGCCGATGGCCTTGCCGGCGATGCGGTCGAGCCGCTTGCCCTTGAGCAGGGCAGTGAGGCCTGCCAGGACGGAACAGAAGATGAGGGGCACCATCAGCATCTGGATGGTGTTGACGAACAGGACGCCGATGGGCTTGAGCAGCAGGGCCTGCTCGCTGAAGCAGAGCCCCAGACCTATCCCGGTCAGCATGCCGAGCAGGGTCTTCAACCAGAGCGGGCGACGGGTCCAGATCCGCCAGGGTTTGAAGACCAATCCATGGAACAGCATGACGCCAATGTCCTTATTTTCTGTCTGCGGTGGCAAAAAGGGGCGACAGTGTAGCCATCCCCCCGTCAGGTTGCCACATTATCGACAAAGCGGCGCTCACGACCAGCCCGCTGGCGTTAAAAAAGGCGTTTTGTTGGCCTATATCAAGAACCCTCTCCGGGCTTCCGGCTTTAATTGTCATCTGACATGATGATTAAAGAGGTTCGAGATGTCCCAATCGATACACGGTCACGAAGTGATGGAGATGATGCTGGAGCAGGAGAGTCCGTTTACCCGGGCCAGCCTCAGGGCGGCGATCGCCTCGCGCTTCGGTGCCGAGGCCCGGTTCCACACCTGCAGCGCCAGCGAGATGGACGCTGACGCCCTGATCGACTTCCTGGCCAGGCGCGGCAAGTTCATCGACTCGGAGTCAGGGTTCCAGACCCGCGCTGACAAGATCTGCAACCACGGATGATCGCCAGTGGCGAGCGCGGTGGGGCGCTCGCCGAATCCCGCCACCTTTGTTATATTTCGCCCTCCTTCCCCTCTTGTTGAAAGGTTCTGCCCGGGCGCTCTATGGACACATTTTCCGCTGCCGTCATGCTGTTTCTGATCATGGATCCGCTGGGCAACCTGCCGGTCTTCCTCTCCATCCTGCGCCATGTCGACCCCAAGCGTCGACGCAAGGTAATGCTGCGGGAGCTGTTGTTTTCACTGGTGATCATGATGGGCTTCCTGTTCGCCGGTCAGCAGATCCTGAGCTTCCTCAACCTGCGTCAGGAGGCGGTCAGCATCGCGGGGGGCATCATCCTCTTCCTCATCGCCATCAAGATGATCTTCCCGAGCCCCGGTGGCGTGACCGGGCTGGCGGCGGGGGAGGAGCCCTTCCTGGTGCCCATGGCCATCCCCATGATTGCGGGCCCCTCCATCCTGGCTTCCCTGCTGCTTCTGGCCAACCAGGAGCCGACCCGGATGGTGGACTGGTCATTGGCCCTGCTGATGGCCTGGGGGGCCAGCGCCGTGATCCTGATGTTCTACGAGCTGTTCAACAAGCTGCTGGGTGAGCGAGGACTCACCGCGGTGGAGCGGCTGATGGGCATGCTGCTGGTGATGATCTCGGTGCAGATGCTGCTGGACGGGGTACACCACTATCTGGCGGTGACGGGTCAGAACTGACGGGGCGAATGCTGATGTCAACGTGAAACGGGGCTTCTTGAGCCCCGTTTTTTTGCGCGTCAGGCGGCAGCGGCCGGGCCGTCCGCCGAGGTTTCCAGCTTGCCCATGATGAGGGCGAGCAGGGTCTCCCGCAGCCAGCGATGGCCCGGATCCTCCTCGTGGCGCTGATGCCAGATGAGCAGGTGAGAGATGCTGTCCAGGGCGATGGGCAGCGGCAGCGGCACCAGGGGATAGACCTGGGTCGCGTGGCGGGCATAGAGGCGGGAGAGGGTCACTATCATGTCCGAGTGCATGCCCATGCGCAGGGCCGCCTCGAAGGAGGGCACGGTCGCCTCGATCCGGCGATAGAGATCCTGCTCCGCCAGCTTGTGATCCAGCATCCAGCGATCCCGCCCCTCGCAGTAGGTCTGCACGTGGGGGTAGGCGAGGTAACGGGCGAGATCCCACTCGGGCTCCTGCAAGGCAGGGTGATCCCGCTGCACCAGGCAGGTGAGATCGTCGATGGTGAGCAACCGCTGGCAGATGGCGTTGGGCAGGGTGTCGAGGCGAAAATCCGAATTGATGCAGTTCTCCCGCACCGTGAAGGCGATATCCACCTGGCCCTGGCTCATCTCGGTCAGGCTGTGCTCGGTCCACTCCTCGTAGCGCAGGCGGATGCCAGGAGCCTGACGCTTCAGTTCGCTCAGGTAGAGGGGGGCAAACAGGGTGAAGGCGCTGTCCATGCTGGCAATGACGAACTCCCGCTCCGTGCTGGCGGGATCGAAGTCCGGCGGCTGGATCAGGTTGTCCAGGGAGAGCAGTATGGGTTGTAGTTGCTGCTGGAGATCCAGGGCGCGGGGAGTGGGATCCATCCCGTAGGCCGAGCGCACGAACAGGGGATCGTCAAAGGTCTCCCGCAACCGTCCGAGGGCCTTGCTGACGGCGGACTGGCTCAGGTGCAAACGGCGTGCAGCCCGGCTGCCGTTGCGCTCTTCCAGCAAGACTTGCAGGATTATCAACAAATTAAGGTCTATGCGTGCAAGCTGTTCCAGCAACATGATATGAATCCTCTTCAATTCCTAGATGAATATATACCATTTGTTTTCATATCTTGGCGATCCTATGCTCGACGGGTCTCTCGCCCTGGTGGCGGCTGGTACAGGATGTAGCGGTTGAGGGGACAAGTAGCACCGACTCATACGGCGGCCCATGGTCGCCGTATTTTTTTGCGCCTCGTCGCCGTTTTTGCGCGATTTTTTCGCCAACTTGCACCTGCCTTGATTTTGCCCAACAATCGATACGCTTTCTTTTGATACAACCTCCAGGTATCTAACAGTCAGGAGTCTCCCTATGGGACTGGGTGGCATTCATATCTGGCATCTGCTGATCCTGCTCGTGGTCGTCGTCGTGGTGTTTGGCAGCAAACGCCTGGCTGGCGCCGGTGAGGATCTGGGCACTGCCATCAGGGATTTTCGCAACGCCTTGCGCGACGATGACAATATCCGGAATAAGTAGGAGTGAACGTATGTCTGTAGACGAGAAAGTGGAACTGAACGAGACCTGTGACAGTTGCGGCTGTTTCGCCGAAATTGGCACCATCATCGGCGAAGGTGACGACGTCATGGAACTGGTGATCGAGGCTGCTGCAGAAGCCGACGCCCGCGAGAAATTTGCGGCTTACGAGGTGCTGGCCAAGCAGGTCACTGCCGAAGCCAAAAGCAGCAGCGAGCTGAGCCGGGGCCCGGATGGCGTGATCCTGAAGGCCCGCCTGCAATTCACCTGCACCGCCGAGAAGCTGATCTTCGAGATGCGCGCCCGCTCTCTCTGAGATCGTGATGACACGGCAGGCTTGCCTGCCGTCTTGCTCTGCCCCTCGCTTTTTCCCTCCCTTTGCGTTGTATAGTGAGTTATCCCACGGACGATCCGTTTTCCGTCCGGCATGCGCCGATCGGCAGAAGATCCCGCGACGCCCATGACTTGGCGCAGGCGCCTTCTCTGACAGACCCGACGGTGCGCACCGGCCCACAGCGAGGTGGTTAAATCATGATGCGGCGATGGATCTGGGCCCTGCTGGCTCTCTGCTCTCTCCCTCTGCTGGCGGCGGATCTCAAGCCGCAGTTGCTGCCCCAGGCCGGTGATCTCGAACACATCCTGCAAAAAAAAGAGCTCAGGGCCCTGGTGGTCTATGAGCGGGGGTTTTTCTTTTTCGACAAGGGAGCCCAGTACGGCATCCTGGTCAATCAGCTTCAGGGATTCGAGCGCTGGTTGAACCAGACCTACCTGGCCAAGGAGAAGCTCAAGCTCAAGATCATTTATATCCCGGTGCGCCAGGACAAGCTGCTGGACTATCTGGCCGAGGGGCGCGGGGATCTGGTGGCCGCCAACCTGACGGTCACCCCCACCCGGCGCGAGCAGGTGACCTTCTCCCAGCCGCTGATCGCCCCCATCGAGGAGTGGGTGGTGAGCCAGCGGGATCTCCCTGCCTTCAATCGCATCACCCAGCTGTCCGGCCGGCGGATCTGGGTGCGAGCCAGCTCCAGTTATTTCGAGAGCCTGCACCAGCTCAACTGGCTGTTTCGGGAGCTGGGGTTGCCCCCGGTCTACATCGAGACGGTTCCCGAATACCTGCAGGACGGGGACCTGTTGGAGATGGTGTCAGCCGGGATCATTCCGCTGACGGTCACCGACAGCTTCAAGGGGCGGATCTGGCTCGACATGATTGGCGGCCTCAAGGCCCACAGACTGATACCGCTGCGGGACAAGGGGCGTAGCGCCTGGGCCCTGCGCAACAACAGCCCGGAGCTGCTCAAGGCGGTGAATGCCTACATCTCGGAGTCGAGCAAGCGGACCCTCTACAGTGACATGACATTGCGCCGCCTGCTGGCGCAGAGCGATCGCATGAGCAACATACTGGCGCCGGACCCGCTGGGGCGCCTGTCGACCATTCGCAAGGTACTGGAGGCCCAGGCGGACAAGTATCAGCTGGACTGGCTGATGCTGGCCGCGCTGGCTTACAAGGAGTCGGGGCTCAATCCCAATGTCGGCTCTCACCGGGGGGCCGTCGGCATCATGCAACTGCTGCCGAGTACCGGCAAGGAGGTGGGGATCCGCGGTGCCAGACTCACCAGTCTGGAGGGCAATGTGGAGGCGGCCTGTCGCTACATGCGACTCATCCTGGACACCTACTTCAACGATCCCGGGATGGACAGGCTCAATCGCCATCTGTTCGCCCTGGCCGCCTACAATGCGGGTCCGAACCGGGTCCAGGCATTGCAGGCCAAGGCGGCCGACAAGGGGCTGGATCCGAACGTCTGGTTCGGCAATGTGGAGCAGCTGGTGGCCAACGACGTGGGCCAGGGGCCCATCAACTACGTTGGCACCATCTACAAATACTACGTGGCCTACCGTTTCAGCCTGCCCCAGTTGGAGGGCAAGTCAGAGGCCATCGAGGCGGTGCAGCCCTGAGCCTGTCAATGCTGGCCGGGGAGGGGATCCTCGTGATGCTGCGCAAGGGGTTCCCAGCCCAGATCCCGGTGCTGCTGGTACCAGGGCATCAACAGCCTGGCCGGGGTGGGATCCGGTTGGCTGGCATGGGGTCTCTGACTGAGGGAGGGGTGGTCGCGCAGTTCCATCATCGGCTCCTTGACACTGGGTTATCGGGGCGGTTGTCTGGGTTATGCCACCACCAGATGACAGGGAGATGACCCTTGATCCCCGCCGACTTTGCCTTGCTCGCCGATCCCGGTGCAGCCCTCAAGGCCCGATGCC
Source organism: Aeromonas sp. R5-1 (assembly GCF_040908265.1). Lineage (NCBI taxonomy): Bacteria > Pseudomonadati > Pseudomonadota > Gammaproteobacteria > Aeromonadales > Aeromonadaceae > Aeromonas > Aeromonas sp. R5-1. The sequence goes on along the minus strand of NZ_JBFODJ010000006.1, from coordinate 23,653 downwards.
AGTTGATCCGCCAGGCTCGCCACCGGATCCTCGCCCAGTATTACAGCTGGGAAGAGGACGGCAGCGGCAAGCTGCTGCTGGCGGAGCTGGTGCGGGCGGCCCGGCGCGGAGTGGTGGTGCAACTGCTCATCGACGATCTCTACGGCGGGGAGAACCGCTTTCTGGAGGCGGTGGCGGCGGAACCGGGCATCGAGGTACGCCTGTTCAACCCCTTCTGGCTGCGGGGCTGGCGTCCCCTTACCTTGTTGCTGGAAGGGGTGCTGAGCTTTCGCCGCATCAACCACCGGATGCACAACAAGCTGCTGCTGGTGGATGGCAGCCAGGCGGTGATCGGCGGGCGCAACATCGGTGATCGTTACTTCGGGCTGGGGATGTCGCCTCACTTCATCGACCTGGATCTGCTCTGCCGCGGCCCCCTCTGTCAGCAGGCCGAGCAGGGGTTCGCGCTGTTCTGGCACAGTCGCTGGAGCCACCCGGTCCGTCGCCTGTTGAGACGCCCCTTGCTGCCAGCCGAAACCCGGGCCCTGAACGATTTCCTGCTGACCCTGACCGACCCCGCCATGGCGGCCGCCTATGATCTGCCGGCCACTCTGTTTGATGAGTGCCCCGTTCCCCTTTGTTGGCATCCCGGGCGAGGGCAGTGCTGGTTCGATCGCCCCGGCAAGGGGCTGGTCGCCCGGCCGACCACGGCGCCCCTGCTGGGACGCATGCTGGCGAGCAATCAGGGGGCCCTGAGGTTGGTGAGCCCTTACCTGATCCTGACACGGGGGCTGCGTCGCCGGCTCAAGGGGCAGCGACGGCAGGGGGTCGACATCGAGATCCTGACCAACTCCCTGGCCAGCACGGATGTGCCCCTGGTCTATGGCGCCTATCGACGTCACCGCCCCTGGCTCGAGCGTCAGGGGATCACCCTGTTCGAGCTGACGACGGAGGCGTTCAGTCTGCATGCCAAGCTGATCCTGATGGGGAAGGAGGAGGCGCTGCTCGGCAGTTTCAACCTGGATCCCCGCTCCCTGATGCTCAACACCGAGTTGATGCTGCACCTCCATAGCCCGACGCTGTGCGACGAGTTGCAGCAACTCATCGATGGCTGGTTGCAGCAGGCCGTGCACCCGGTGGTGGCGTCCCCCTCTGCATGGCGGCGCCTGCTGGCGCAATTGAGCGATTGGTTACCTTTGCACCGTTGGTTGTGAGTGGGATCCGCCTTGTGCGAGATCTCGCAAAGCCTTGTGCGCCTTCGAGGATAACGTTTGCCATCCAAAGACGGGACTGGATTGCATCGTATTGTTTTTAATCGATTTATATTAAGAGTGCAGTAACAATCCAGGGGCCTCGACTGCATAGAGGTGCGTGTAGAACGGTTTTTTATTTTATTTAACTGCGTAGTATCTCGAGTGCAAGGACAAACACGGCGGCTGGTCTGCCGTGTGGGTGACGGCAACAGGGGAAATGGGCCAACCGGATTGCTCCGGCAGGCGAGGCAGATCGGGAGCGGAAACCCGTGATGCCAGACAGACCCCCGTGGTTGCGGTAGCCCAATATGGAACATGCTATTTGCGAGGGGGTGACATGCGAATGTTGCCCCATTTTTTTATGCCCGCCGTCTGCTTGTCCAATAAAAAAGACCGCCTGCTGGCGGTCTTTTGCGTGATGTTTCGGCGATCAGGCGAGGCCCGCCAGCAGACGACTCCAGTTGCGTTTGGCAACGAGGAAACCGTCTCGCAACGTGCGGTACTCCAGTTGCAGCCTGAGCCTGTCGTAGCGTGCGAGGGCTGTGCGCTTGCGCTGCTCCAGCAGTGACTTGCGGCTGGCATAGTAGTGCTGGATCTGCAGGCTCAGCTTGTCGTACTCCTCCTGCAGCAGTGCCTGCCAGCGTTCCCTGTCATCCTGCTTGTGCACTCTGGCCTGGGCGCGCTTGAGCTGCATCTCCAGCCTGGCCTGTTCGATGCGTTCCTCCGGGCAGGATCTCAGGTCTTTGGCGAGCCCGCACCAGGCGGCGGTGCGGATCAGCCACTTGGTGGGGTCGAACTGCCACCATTGAATGCCGTTGCGGTAGTCGTTCTCGAACAGGTGATGGAAGTTGTGATAGCCCTCGCCAAAGGTGAAGAAGGCCAGGATGCCGTTGTCCCGGGCGCTGTTGCGATCCGTGAACGGCTGGCTGCCCCAGATGTGGGCCAGGGAGTTGATGAAGAAGGTGGTGTGATGGGTCATCACCATGCGCAGCACCCCGGCCAGCAGCATCATGCCGAGCAGATCCCCGTGCAAGAGGCCGAGCAGCAGCGGAATGCCGATGTTGGTGACCAGGGCCAGAGCCAGATAGTGCCTGTGCTGGAAGGCGACCACGGGGTTGTTTTGCAGGTCGCGCACATTGCTGTAGTCGTGGTAGGTATCGCGCTGGTATTCCCGCAGCATCCAGCCGATGTGGGAGTACCAGAAGCCGCGACCCGCACTGTAGGGATCCTTCTGGTTGTCATCCACGTGGCGGTGGTGGCGGCGATGATCCGAGGACCAGTGCAGCGCCGAGTTCTGCAGGGCGAGCGCGCCTCCGATGGCGAAGATCCATTGCAGGGCCGGGTGCGCCTTGTAGGCCTTGTGGGACCAGAGCCTGTGGTAGCCGGCGGTGATGGAGATGCCGCAATAGCAGAACAGCAGCAGGAAGCAGAGCCACTGCCAGAGGTCGTAGCCCTGGCTCAGTCCATACCAGGGGACCGCTATCAGTGCCGTCAGCCCGGAGAGGGCGAACAGCAGGGTGTTGGTCATGATGATCGGGGGGCGGTCCATTTCACTCGGCTCCTTTCAGCGAACAGCTGTTCACTATTCTCCATTGAGCCGGAATGCGGGTCAATGGTAAAAAAGTCGGAGACAAACCTGATCCCGGCCCCGCCTTCGGGTTATCATCTGGCCTCGCTAATCTCAAGGTGACTGTTTTCGTGGGTATTCGCGCGCAACAAAAAGAAAAAACCCGGCGTACGCTGATCGAGGCGGCGTTCAGTCAACTCTGCGCCAACCGCAGTTTCTCCAACCTCAGCCTGCGGGAAGTGGCCAGAGAGGCGGGCATAGCGCCGACCTCCTTCTATCGCCACTTTCGGGACATGGAAGAGCTGGGGCTGACGCTGGTGGACGAGGGAGGGCTGACCCTGCGCCAACTGATGCGCCAGGCGCGCCAGCGCATTGCCGGTGGTGGCAGCGTCATCAGCACCTCGGTGCAGACCTTCATGGAATTCGTCGAAAACAACCCGAACATCTTCCGGCTACTGCTGCGCGAGCGCTCCGGCACCTCGGCTGCATTCCGTCAGGCGGTGGCCCGGGAGATCCAGCACTTCATCGCCGAGCTGACCGATTATCTGGAAGCCACCACGCAGGCGCCACGGGAAGAGGCCTATATCCAGGCCGAGGCCATGGTGACCATCGTCTTCAGCGCCGGTGCAGACGCCCTCGACATGACTCCGGAAGAGTGCAAGGCACTGTCGGAGCGCACCATCAGCCAATTGCGGATGATCGCCATGGGCGCCGAGGTGCAGAACCGCAAGCGCCACGAATCTCTCACATAACGCAAGGATGGACAGCCTCATGCATGAACCGAACGCGATTCCGAAGAAGCCCCTGGTGCTGGCCCTGCTGATCGGTATCTGTGGCGATGCCTTCCTGTCGGCCTTGACGGAGTCGGTCGTCCCCTTCTCCTTCTACCCCCTCATCGCCCTGTTGCTGGCGGCCAGCCAGCTCTATCAGCACTATCGCCATGAGCCCATGGTGGGCAACACACCCAGCTGCATTCTGCTCTGCTTCTTTATCGGCGTGTTCGGCCATTCTGCCCTGGTCAAGGTGCAGTACCCCGAGCTTGGCAGCAACTTCTTCTCCCTCATTGCCATGCTGCTGCTGCTCGCCGCTCTCTCCATCAAGCTGGGAATCAGCCTCGGAAAAACGCAGAAGGAGTGACGAATCACTCCTTCTGGTCGGGCCGGGGGGGGCCTAGTCGGCCCTGGGGGGAGTCTCTCCCTTCTTCCTGGCGTCTATGATGGCCTGCAGCTTGGTGCGGATATCCATCATGCCGAACACCCCGAAGATCAGCACCTGGGTGAATTCGAGACGAGTGACCGCGAAGTAGGGTTTGCAGGCCGCCTTGATCATGCTGGCCTGTACCCAGTGCATCAATATCACGATGACGCCGCACACCGGCAGAAAGCCGTTCAGTTTGCCCGGCAGGGTGCCCAGCAGGGCGAGTGCCACACCGAACCAGAAGAACAGCAGCACCCCCATCGCCAACAGATTAAACACCCGCTTCATCGTTTACCTCCCGTACATAGAGTTGATAGCAGGCCTGATGTGATCGACCTGCTTGTCCTTGAGCCGTTGTCCAAATTGACGGAGAAGGGGACTGTGCCCATCTCCCCTTTAAACCGCAGCATCATGCTTGGTGTCCCGCAGATAGAGCTGATAGCAGACCTGACCAGCCTGCTTGTCCTTGAGTAGTTTCCAGCTGGCGGGCAGCGCCAGATCGACCATCTCTTTTTCCCGCTCCAGATAGATGAGGGCATCGGATGCCAGCCAGCCGCGTTGCTCCAGCAGCTCGCACACCTGGGGCAGCAGCTCGCGACGAAACGGTGGGTCCAGAAAGACCAGATCGAAGGGGGTGGCCGGGCCTTGCAGCCAGCTCACGGCATCGGCCTGGATCACCTGCCCCTGGCTGCTGCCCAGGGTCGTCAGGTTCTTCTTGAGCTGGTCGGCGGCGCCTCTGTCCATCTCGATCAGGGTGACCTGTTCGGCATAGCGGGACAAGGCTTCCAGCCCCAGCCCGCCGCTGCCGGCGAACAGATCCAGGCAGCGGGTACCGCGCACGTGGGGAGCCAGCCAGTTGAAGATGGTCTCCTTGACGCGATCCGTGGTGGGCCTGAGCCCTTCCACATCCCTGACGGGGAGTTTGCGCCCCTTCCATTGGCCGCTGATGATTCGTACCACGCCCGCTCGCCCCTGGGGGGCCGGGCTCTTGCTCGGGCTGTTACGGCTGGATTTCACTCTGGGCATCGCGTTTCGTCGTCAGAAAATAAAGTGATAGTATAAGGCGGTTCATTTTTATGCCGACCCGCCGAGGGACGGCTATCTTAGCAGTCAGCCTTTGATGTGAGTATTTTTAGATGGCAAAAGGTTTGTTTTCCTGGCTGGGTTTCGGCCGCAAGAAAGAAGAGGCTGAGGCCGTTCCATCGCAGGCGCCCGACGCTACCCCGGCGGTAGTCGAGTCGCAGGCCGCCGCTGTTCCTGCGCCTGTCGCCGATGTTGCCCCGGCTGATGCCCCCGCCGCCAAGCCCGAAGCGCCGCTGAGCGGCCCTGACGAAGGCCCCCTGGTTGTGGAAGAGCCGGAGGGCGAGCTGGAGCCCGTCATCGTCAATGAGGCTTTGATATCAACCGAAGCTCAGGTCGCAGAAGAAGCCCGTGTTGCCGCCGAAGCTCGCGCCGCAGAAGAAGCCCGTATTGCCGCCGAGGCTCGTGCCGCGGAAGAAGCCCGTATTGCCGCCGAAGCCCGCGCCGCAGAAGAAGCCCGTGTTGCCGCCGAAGCCCGTGCCGCGGAAGAGGCCCGTATTGCTGCCGAAGCCCGCGCTGCGGAAGAGGCTCGTGTTGCTGCCGAAGCCCGCGCTGCGGAAGAGGCTCGCATCGCTGCCGAAGCCCGTGCTGCGGAAGAAGCTCGTATTGCCGCCGAAGCTCGCGCTGCGGAAGAGGATCGCATCGCTGCCGAAGCCCGCGCCGCAGAAGAGGCCCGTGTGGCCGCCGAGGCTCGCGCTGCGGAAGAAGCTCGTATTGCTGCCGAAGCCCGCGCCGCAGAAGAAGCCCGTGTTGCCGCCGAAGCTCAGGCTGCCGAGGAAGCCCGTGTCGCCAAAGAGGCCCAACGAGCGGAAGATTTGCGTCTGGTCGCCGCGATGGAGGCTGAGGCCGCTGCCCTGGCCGCTCTGCCACTGGCCGCCAAGGTGGACGACGACACTCAGGAGAAGCCGCAGCGGGAGGGCTTCTTTGCCCGCCTCAAACGCAGCCTGGTGCGTACCAGGGAGAATATCGGCTCCGGTTTCTTCGGCCTGTTCAGCGGCAAGAAGATCGATGACGATCTGTTCGAAGAGCTGGAGACCCAGCTGCTGACCGCCGATCTTGGCGTCGACACCACCACCCGCATCATCGAGGGGCTGGTACAGCACGCGGATCGCAAGCAGCTCAAAGACGCCGAGGCGCTCTACGGTCTGCTCAAACAGGACATGGGCGAGATGCTGGCCAAGGTCGAGCAGCCCCTGGTGATCGACACCAGCAAGAAGCCTTACGTCATCTTGATGGTCGGCGTGAACGGCGTCGGCAAGACCACCACCATCGGCAAGCTGGCCAAACAGTTCCAGGCCGAGGGCAAGAGCGTGATGCTGGCCGCTGGCGATACCTTCCGTGCCGCTGCGGTCGAGCAGCTGCAGGTGTGGGGTCAGCGCAACAACATTCCGGTGATTGCCCAGCACACCGGTGCCGACTCCGCTTCCGTCATTTATGACGCCATCGAGGCTGCCCGCTCCCGCGGGGCTGACGTGCTGATCGCCGATACCGCTGGCCGCCTGCAGAACAAGAGCAACCTGATGGAGGAGCTCAAGAAGGTGGTGCGGGTGATGAAGAAGCTGGACGATGCGGCGCCCCACGAGATCATGCTTACCCTGGACGCAGGCACCGGCCAGAACGCATTGAGCCAGGCCAAGCTGTTCAGCGAGGCGGTGGGCCTGACCGGCATCACCCTCACGAAGCTGGACGGGACCGCCAAGGGTGGCGTCATCTTCGCGGTGGCCGACAAGTTCCAGATCCCGATCCGCTACATCGGGGTGGGCGAGGGGATCGACGATCTGCGCCCGTTCGTCGCCAACGACTTCATCGAGGCGCTCTTCAGCCGCGAAGAATAAATCCGGCCGACATGAGTCGGCCCGGCCGTGACAAGCACGTGTTCCATACCCCGACTCCGGTCGGGGTATGTCACTATGAGAGCGCAGGTATGGCTCATCCGGGCAAGGATGACATGCGGCATGGTTGCGACCGGTGTTGTCATCCAGGTGTTGTGCCGGTACGGGGGAGTGAGCGCCCCATGCTTTATCCCGGTCGGGGTTTGTCAATCTCAGGGAACCGTTATGATTCGTTTTGACAAGGTCAGCAAGGTCTACAGTGGCGGTCATCAAGCGCTGCAAAAGGTCAGTTTTCACCTGCGCAAGGGGGAGATGGCCTTCCTGACCGGCCATTCGGGGGCGGGCAAGAGTACCCTCCTCAAGCTCATCAGCGTGATGGAACGGCCGACCGACGGCCGCGTCTTCTTCCACGGCGATGACGTCAGCCACATCCAGCGCAGTCAGATCCCCTACGTGCGCCGCCAGATCGGCATGATCTTCCAGGATCACCGCCTGTTGATGGATCGTACCGTGTTCGACAACGTCGCCCTGCCCCTGGTGATCGATGGCTACAGCCATGGGGACATCAACAAGCGGGTGGCGGCGGCGCTCGACAAGGTCGGGCTGCTCGGCAAGGAGCGCTACCAGCCGCGCATGCTCTCCGGCGGTGAGCAGCAGCGGGTCGGCATCGCCCGCGCCATCGTCAACAAACCCCCCCTGCTGCTGGCGGACGAGCCGACCGGCAACCTGGATCCCCAGCTTTCCATGGACATCATGCGCCTGTTCGAGGAGTTCAACCGCTTCGGCGTCTCCGTGCTGATTGCCACTCACGATCTGGGGCTGATCGCCCGGATGCGCTACCGCACCCTGACCCTCAAGGCGGGTCGCATGTATTCGTCCGGGGAGGATCGCTGATGGCTATTGTTCGTCATAAACAGCCGCCGTTGCGTCGCTTGATGATGTATGGCGTGGATCATGTGCGTCAGGCCTTTGCCAGCCTGGGTGAGCTGTGGCGCAACCCGCTCGCCTCCCTGATGACCCTGGCGGTGCTTGGCGTGAGTCTGGCGCTGCCTTCCTGTTTCCACGTATTGCTGAAGAATGCCGAAGTGGTAGAGGGGAGCTGGCAGACCAGCTCCCAGATCTCCCTCTATCTGCGCAAGGATCTGCCGGAGCAGAGCATCCTCGACATGAAGCAGCGGATCCTGCTCTATCCGGAAGTGGAGTCCGTCACTTATATGAACCGTGACGAGGCGCTCAGGGAATTTCGGGAGATCTCCGGTTTCGGTGATGCCCTGGATTATCTGGACAGCAACCCGCTGCCGCCGGTGCTGAGCGTGATCCCGGATCCGCGCTGGCAGAATCCCGAAGGGGCCGCCGAGCTGCTCGCCAAGCTGGAGAACGAGCCCGGTATCGAGCAGGGCAAGCTGGATCTGCAGTGGTTGACCCGGTTGCAGGGGATCATGAACCTGCTGCGCCACACCATTACAGGTATCGCGGTGTTGCTGCTCTCCGCTGTGTTGCTGATCGTGGGCAACACCCTGCGCCTGAATATCCTGAACCAGCGTTCCGAGATTGAAGTGCTCAAGCTGGTGGGAGCGACCGATGCCTTCATCCACCGTCCCTTCCTCTATACGGGCATCTGGTTCGGGGTCATTGGCGGCATGCTGGCCTGGTGGCTGACCGAGGTGATGGTGATCTGGAGCGAGGGGGTGGTGAAGGAGCTGGCGGGGCTCTACAACAGCAACTTCCGTCTGGTGGGGATGGGGGCGTTCGACGGCTTCAATCTCATACTGCTGGGCGCCCTGCTGGGGTTGATCGCCTCCTGGTTCTCGGTGCACAGGCACATTCGCGACATAGAACCGTCCTGATTAATTTGTCAGCATTTTAAAGCGCTGGATTTTGCGAACTGGATCAAGTAAAAGAGTGGCCCGTTTCTGGCACGGGCCACTTTCTCAGAGTAATCTGAATGGTGTCTGCGCCGAGGATCATATGTGGATCCTCTGAACCTTTTGATTTATCAATGGTCTATTGACTGCAACAGAATGAATACGGGTATGGCCCCTATGCCTTGCTCGTCTGACTTGGCAAGCATGTGAAGGTTGCGAGCTCCGCAACAATGGACTTAGCATGCTACTTTTCAGGGGTCCTTTACTGTGACCCCTTTTTTTTGACTGTTCATTTATGATTCATGCCGTCAGCCTAAGATAGGCCGGGTTCATGCTGGGGTGATGTATGATGCAGCACGCAGAATGATACCTGGTCGGTAGACACGTCTTCTCAGGGTGTTAGACTGATTCGATTGAAAAGTAAGAGGTAGAACATGGGAACTTCATTGCAACGCACTATGGCTCTGATTCCGCAAGGTAGTCTGGAAGGCTATATCCAGGCCGTCAACTCGATCCCTGTGCTGAGCGCAGAGGAAGAGCGCGAACTGGCGATGCGTCTGCAGCAGGATGGCGATCTCGAAGCTGCACGCCAGCTCGTTATGTCGCACCTGCGTTTTGTCGTTCACGTGGCCAAGAGCTACTCCGGCTATGGCCTGCCTCAGGCCGATCTGGTGCAGGAAGGCAACATCGGCCTGATGAAAGCCGTCAAACGCTTCGACCCGAGCGTGGGCGTGCGTCTGGTCTCCTTCGCCGTACACTGGATCAAGGCCGAAATCCACGAATATGTGTTGCGCAACTGGCGCATGGTCAAGGTGGCGACCACCAAGGCCCAGCGCAAGCTGTTCTTCAACCTGCGCAAGTCCAAGAAGCGTCTGGGCTGGCTGAACCACGAAGAAGTGCAGGCCGTGGCTGCCGACCTCGGGGTATCCGCTGCCGACGTCACCGAGATGGAAGCGCGCATGAGCAATTACGATCAGGCTTTCGATCTGGTCGGTGACGATGAAGACGAGGGTGGCTTCGCGCCGGTGCACTATCTGGAAGACAAATCTTCCGATCTCGCCGCGAACATCGAGAACGACAACTGGGACAGCCATGCCACCCGTCGTCTGAGTGCGGCCATGGCGACCCTGGACGAGCGCAGCCAGCACATCATTCGTGCCCGCTGGCTCGATGACGAGAGCAAGACCACCCTGCAGGAGCTGGCCGATACTTACGGCGTCTCGGCCGAGCGGGTGCGCCAGCTTGAGAAAAACGCGCTCAAGAAGCTGAAAGATGCCATGGATGCCTGACGGCCTCCTCCGGTAAGAAGCAGGGCCTGATGGCCCTGTTTTTGTTTTGCGGGGATCTGGTCGGCCTTGCCTTGGTTACCCTTGTGTATGGTATGTTGCCGCCACTGCCACAGTAGGGAGAGCAGAAGTGAAACTGTTGAACGACTTGTTTACCAACAACCGCGAGTGGGCGGAACGGATCAAGGCCGAGGATCCCAATTTCTTCGCTACCCTGTCCGCCCAGCAGGCACCCGAGTACCTCTGGATCGGCTGTTCCGACAGCCGGGTTCCCGCCAACCAGCTGATGGGGCTCTTGCCGGGGGACGTCTTTGTCCACCGCAACGTCGCCAACCTGGTGGTGCACACCGACTTCAACTGCCTCTCGGTACTGCAATACGCGGTGGAGGTGCTCAAGGTGAAGCACATCATCGTCTGCGGCCACTATGGCTGCGGTGGGGTCAAGGCTGCGATGCAGAACCAGGAGCTGGGTCTCATCGACAACTGGCTGCGCAACATCAAGGACGTCTACTTCAAATACGGCGAACAGCTCGAAGCCATCGAGGATGAGCACGAGCGCTTCGACTACCTGTGCGAGCTGAACGTGGCCGAGCAGGTCGCCAACGTCTGTCACACCACCATCATCCAGAATGCCTGGCGCAAGGGGCAGGAGCTGGCGGTGCACGGCTGGATCTACGGCATCAAGGATGGCCTGCTGCACGATCTCGATCTCTGCATCAGCGGCCCTGACCAGATCCCTGACGTCTATCGCGCCTGGCCGGACATGCGTCCGCCCCATCGTCGCCGCTGAGGACCATCCGGTGGCTCCTGCGCTCTACCTTCAGATAAAGCAGCACATCCTGGACGGGATCCGCGAACGCCACTATCAGGCGGGCGACCGGATCCCGACCGAGGCCGCCCTGTGCGAGCAGTTTGCCGTGAGCCGCATGACGGTGAACAAGGCGCTGCGTGAGCTGGTGGCCGAAGGCTGGCTGGTGCGCACCGCCGGATCCGGCAGTTTCGTGGCCGACAGGCGTACCGAGTCGCCGCTCCTGGCGATTCGCAATATTGCAGACGAGATCGCCGAGCGGGGCAGCGAGTACAGCGCGCGGGTGATCCGGCTGCAACGTCAGGCCGCCGACGAGAAAGTGGCGGTGCGTCTGGGCCTGCGGGTCGGGGCGCCCACCTTTCACAGCCTCATCGTCCATCAGGCCGATGGGGAGCCGCTGCAACTGGAGGAGCGCTTCGTCGATGCCGAGCGACTGCCCGGCTATGGCGAGCAGGATTTCACCCAGCAGACGCCAAACAGCTATCTGATGGAGATCTGCCCCCTCTCCGAGATGGAGCACGTGGTAGAAGCCGTGTTGCCGAGTGCTGGTGAAGCCGGACTGCTGCAAGTGAGGGTCGACACCCCCTGCCTGCTGCTGCACCGGCGCACCTGGTCAGACGGCTGTCTGGTCTCCTATGCCAGATTGTTGTCGCCGGGTTCCCGCTACAAGCTGAGCTCCAAGACGCGTCTCGCATAGTTGTATATACAAATTAAGCATTTAAAAGCCCACCTCTCGGTGGGCTTTTTTGTGCTTACACTCTAATAAAGCCGCTGTTATCAAGATGTGAACTTGATCCTTCCTTTCTTTTCAGAGATCGGCTATAAATTATTGTATATACATTTAGAGGTCGGTATGAACAAGGAACTGTTGAACTGCGAGCGGGTCTGGCTCAACGTGACACCCGCCACCCTGCGCCCCGATCTGGCGGACTACGGCCTGCTGGAGCCCCATGCCCTTGGCGTGCGGGATGGCAAGATCCACGCTCTGGTCCCCATGCAGGATCTCAAGGGCCCCTATGCCGCCTCCTGGCAGGACATGAAGGGGAAGCTGGTCACCCCCGGTCTCATCGATTGCCACACCCACCTCATCTTCGCCGGCAGTCGCGCCGAAGAGTTCGAGCTGCGCCAGAAGGGAGTCCCCTATGCGGAGATCGCCCGCAAGGGGGGCGGTATCATCAGCACGGTGCGCGCCACCCGGGCTGCCAGCGAGGAGCGGCTCTATGAGCTGGCGTTGCCGCGGATCAAGTCCCTGATCCGGGAAGGGGTCACCACAGTCGAAATCAAGTCCGGCTACGGCCTCACCCTGGAAGACGAGCTCAAGATGTTGCGGGTGGCCCGTCGTCTGGGAGAGACGCAACCTATCCGGGTCAAGACCACGCTGCTGGCGGCCCATGCGGTGCCGCCGGAGTATCGCGACGATCCCGACTCCTGGGTCGAGACCATCTGCCAGGAGATCATCCCGGCGGCGGCCGAGGCAGGTCTCGCGGATGCTGTGGATGTCTTCTGCGAGCACATCGGCTTCTCCCTTGCCCAGACCGAGCAGGTCTATCTGGCGGCGGATCAGTACAACCTCGCGGTGAAAGGGCACATGGATCAGCTCTCCAACCTGGGGGGCAGCACGCTCGCCGCCCACTTCGGCGCCCTCTCGGTGGATCATCTGGAATATCTGGATCAGGACGGGATCCAGGCGCTGGCCCACCGTGGCGTGGTCGCCACCCTGCTGCCCACCGCTTTCTATTTCCTCAAGGAGACCAAGCTGCCCCCGATCGCCGCCTTGCGCAAGGCGGGGGTACCCATGGCTGTCTCTTCCGACATCAACCCGGGCACGGCTCCCATCGTTTCCCTGCGCATGGCCATGAACATGGCCTGCACCCTGTTTGGCCTGACCCCGGTGGAGGCCATGGCCGGGGTGACCCGCCACGCCGCCAGGGCGCTTGGCGAGCAGGAACGGCTGGGGCAGCTCAAGGTCGGCATGCTGGCGGATTTCCTTGTCTGGAACTGCGGCCATCCGGCCGAGCTCAGCTACCTCATCGGTGTCGATCAGCTGGTGAGCCGTGTGGTCAACGGGGAGGAGACCCTTCATGGATAAGTTCAACGGGATCGACATGTCGGTCTGGCAGGGGCGTCAGGATCCCGAAGACGGTGAGTTGGCCCTGCGCTGGCACGATAGGGTGCAACCCTGGCAGGAGAATCGCGAACCCGGCGTGGTGCTGCTCGGCTTTGCCTGTGACGAAGGGGTGCGCCGCAACAAGGGGCGGGTCGGTGCGGCCGGTGCACCGCTGGCGGTGCGCAAGCTGCTGGCCAACACGGCCTGGCACCTGGGCGCCCCCGTCTATGACGGCGGGGATCTGGCCTGTGAGGACGGCGATCTCGATGCCGCCCACGGGCGCTTGGCCGAACGGGTCGCGAGTGCGCTGGATCAGGGGCACTTCCCCCTGGTGCTGGGAGGCGGCCACGAGGTGGCGTTTGGTAGCTGGAGCGGCCTGAACCGTCATCTTGGTGGCGAAGGGCGGGTCGGGATCATCAATTTCGACGCCCACTTCGATCTGCGCATGAAACAGGAGCAGGCGAGCTCGGGCACCCCCTTCTTCCAGATTGCCGAGCAGTGCGCCGCCCAGGGCACCCCCTTTCACTATGCCTGTCTCGGGGTGGCCGAAACCGCTAATACCGCGGCGCTCTTTGCCCGCGCCGAGGCGCTGGGAGTTTGGCACGTGCTGGACGAGGCGATGACGCAGACCGAGCTGCCAGCCTTGCTAGGCGGGCTGGATGCCTTCATCGCCCGTTGCGACCACCTCTATCTCACCATCGATCTCGACGTGCTGCCGGCGGCGGTGATGCCGGGAGTCAGCGCTCCCGCCGCTCGCGGCGTGGAGCTGGCGGTCATCGAGCCGCTCATCGCCCATATCCGGGCCAGCGGCAAGCTCAGGCTCGCCGATCTGGCCGAGTACAACCCGAACCTGGATCAGGACAACCGCAGTGCCCGCGTGGCTGCGCGCCTGGTTCACCAGTTGACCAAGTAGTGGCGCACCGCGCCGCCTGACTGCATCGCTAAACAAGGAGTGTCTATGTCTGTACAACACCAGGATCCCCGCCACGATCCGAGCCGCGTGATCCGTGCTCCCCACGGCACCCAGCTGACCGCCAAGAGCTGGCTCACCGAAGCGCCACTGCGGATGCTGATGAACAACCTGGATCCGGATGTTGCCGAGCATCCCCAGTCCCTGGTGGTGTACGGCGGCATCGGCCGCGCCGCTCGCAACTGGGCCTGCTATGACAAGATCGTCGAGGTGCTGACCCGGCTCGAGGACGATCAGACCCTGCTGGTGCAATCCGGCAAGCCGGTCGGGGTGTTCCAGACCCACAAGGATGCGCCGCGGGTGCTCATCGCCAACTCCAACCTGGTGCCCCACTGGGCCAACTGGGAGCACTTCAACGAGCTCGATAAAAAGGGTCTGATGATGTATGGCCAGATGACCGCCGGCTCCTGGATCTACATCGGCACCCAGGGGATAGTGCAGGGCACCTACGAGACCTTCTTCGCGGTGGCCAACCAGCACTTCAATGGCGAGCCCAAAGGGCGCTGGATCCTGACCGGCGGCCTGGGTGGCATGGGCGGCGCCCAGCCTCTGGCCGCCACCATGGCCGGTTTCTCCATGATCGCCGTGGAGTGCGACGAGACCCGTATCGATTTCCGTCTGCGTACCCGCTACGTCGACAAGAAGGCCCACAGCCTGGATGAGGCGCTGGCCATGGTCGAGGAGGCCAAACGCAGCGGTACCGCCGTCTCCGTCGGCCTGCTCGGCAACGCCGCCGACGTCTTCGCCGAGCTGGTGGCTCGCGGCATCACGCCGGACGTGGTGACCGACCAGACCTCCGCCCATGACCCGGTACACGGCTACCTGCCCCAGGGCTGGAGCGTGGCCCAATGGCGCGATCTGCAAAAGAGCGCACCGGATGAGGTCAACGTGGCGGCTCGCCGCTCCATGGCCCGTCAGGTCGAAGCCATGCTGACCCTGCAATCCCGCGGCGCCGCCACGCTCGATTACGGCAACAACATCCGCCAGATGGCGCTGGAAGAGGGGGTCAAGAATGCCTTCGACTTCCCGGGCTTCGTGCCGGCCTACATCCGCCCGCTGTTCTGCGAGGGCATTGGCCCGTTCCGCTGGGTGGCGCTCTCCGGCGACCCGGAAGACATCTACAAGACCGACCAGAAGGTAAAAGAGCTGATCCCGGACGATCCCCACCTGCACAACTGGCTCGACATGGCCCGCGAGCGCATCGCCTTCCAGGGCCTGCCGGCGCGGATCTGCTGGGTTGGCGTCAAGGATCGGGTGCGCCTGGGCCTGGCCTTCAATGAGATGGTGAAGAATGGCGAGCTGAAGGCTCCGGTCGTCATCGGCCGTGACCACCTTGACTCCGGCTCGGTGGCGAGCCCGAACCGCGAGACCGAATCCATGATGGATGGTTCCGACGCCGTTTCCGACTGGCCGCTGCTCAACGCCCTGCTCAACACAGCCGGCGGCGCGACCTGGGTTTCCCTGCACCACGGTGGCGGTGTGGGCATGGGCTTCTCCCAGCACTCCGGCGTGGTGATCGTCTGTGACGGCACCGACGATGCCGCCAAGCGGGTCGGCCGCGTGCTGCGCAACGACCCGGCCACCGGGGTGATGCGTCACGCCGACGCCGGCTACGAGATTGCCATCAACTGTGCCCATGAGGCGAAACTGGATCTGCCGATGATCGACGTCACCGGCAAAGGGGTGAAATAAGATGTTCGAACTCAATCTGCAACCGGGCAAACTCTGCCTCGCCACCCTGCGCCGTGTCAGCCGCGAGCCGGTACACGTCAGCCTGGATCCGGCTGCCCTGGCGGGGATCCACGCCTCCGCCGCCGTGGTCACCAAGGTGATCGAGCAAAACCGGGTGGTCTACGGCATCAACACCGGCTTTGGCCTGCTGGCCAATACCCGGATCCCGGTGGAGCAACTGGACGAGCTGCAGCGTTCCATCGTGCTCTCCCACGCAGCAGGGATTGGCGAGTACATGGATGACGCCACCGTGCGGTTGATGATGGTGCTCAAGGTCAACTCGCTCGCCCGTGGCTTCTCCGGCATCCGGCTGACGGTGCTGGAGGCCCTGATGACTCTCATCAATGCCGAGGTCTACCCCGTGGTGCCGAAGAAGGGCTCCGTCGGCGCTTCCGGCGATCTGGCGCCCCTGGCCCACATGAGCTGCCTGCTGATCGGTGAAGGCAAGGCCCGTCACAAGGGCGAGCTGATCGACGCCGCCACTGCCCTCAAGATTGCCGGGCTGGAGCCCATCGCCCTGGCGCCGAAAGAGGGGCTGGCCCTGCTCAACGGCACCCAGGCGAGCACCGCCTTCGCGCTGGAAGGGCTGTTCCATGCCGAGGATCTCTACGCCGGTGCCATCACCATTGGTGCCATGAGCGTTGAAGCGGCGCTGGGCAGCCGCCGGCCGTTCGATGCCCGCATCCACGAGGTGCGCGGCCAGCGCGGCCAGATCGATGCGGCCGCCTGCTACCGCCACTTGCTGGTGGACGGCAGCGAGATCGGCATGTCCCACCACAACTGCGAGAAGGTGCAGGATCCTTACTCCCTGCGCTGTCAGCCCCAGGTGATGGGTGCCTGCCTGACCCAGATCCGTCAGGCCGCCGAGGTGCTGGTGTGCGAGGCGAATGCGGTCTCCGACAATCCGCTGGTGTTTGCCGAGGATGAGGAGATCATCTCCGGCGGCAACTTCCACGCAGAACCCGTGGCCTTTGCCGCCGACAACCTGGCCCTGGCCATCGCCGAGATCGGGTCGCTGTCGGAGCGGCGCATGGCGCTGCTCATCGACTCGCGCATGTCCGGCCTGCCGGCCTTCCTGGTGAACAACGGCGGGGTGAACTCCGGCTTCATGATCGCCCAGGTCACCTCGGCGGCCCTGGCCTCCGAGAACAAGACCCTGGCTCACCCGGCCTCGGTGGACAGCCTGCCCACCTCGGCCAACCAGGAGGACCACGTCTCCATGGCCACCTTCGCCGGTCGCCGGCTGGCGGACATGGCGGAGAACACCCGCGGCATCCTGGCGGTGGAACTGCTGGCAGCGGCCCAGGGGCTCGACTTCCGCGCTCCCCTGCGCTCCACCGAGCTCATCGAGCTGGCCAAGGGCCGTCTGCGGGAAGAGGTCAGCTTCTATGACAAGGACAGGTACTTTGCACCGGACATCGAGGCGGCCGCCGCCCTGCTGGGCCGTGCCAGCTACAACGACCTGATCCCGGCCGGGACTCTGCCCAGCCTCTGAGACCCGGAGTCTGAGCAACCATAAATAAGACCGCCCATGGGGCGGTCTTTTCATTTCCGTCTCTTGCGCTCCGCGTCGGGGCCATCGGAAGTGGGCAGCGCAGAGTGGCAGCAGACAGAGGCGGCGGCTTTATCCGTGTTCAAACATCCGGAACAGATAAACCACGAACAGCACTGGGGTGAGTGCTGGCAGCCTTATCCGTGTTCAAACATCAGGAACAGGTAAACGACAAACAGCACAAGATGGGTGGCGCCGTGCAGGGCGTGGGTGCGGCCGCTGCTGAAGGTCACTTTACAGACCATGAGGGTGGTGATGAGCAGCACCATGTCGGCAGGGGAGAGGCCCAGGCGCACTTCCTGCCCCATCAGGGAGCCGATGAAAAGTACGGAGGGTACCGTGAGGGCGATGGTGGCCAGCACGGAGCCGAAGTAGAGATTCATGGCCCGCTGCAACTGGTTGTTGAAGGCCGCCTTGATGGCGCCGACCGCTTCGGGGGCCAGTACGATACAGGCGACGATGAAGCCACCCAGTGCCATCGGGGCTTCCATCACGTGCACCCCGTAGTTGATGGGGATGGCCAGGGTCTTGGCCAGCAGGATCACCACCACCAGGTAGGCGAGCAGCAAGAGGGTGTGATAGACGTTGCTCTGCAGCGGGCCGTGGTGATCCTCGAGATCCTCGTGATCGCTGTCGACGAAGAAGTGGCTGTGGCTGCGGGTCTGGATCAGCAGGAAGACACCATAGAGCAGGATGGAGATGATGATCAGCATCCATGACATGGCCTTGGAGAGGCTGCCCAGAGTGCCGCCCTGGGTGAAGTTCGGCAGGACCAGACAGAGCAGAGCCAGGGGAATGATGGCCACCAGATAGGATTTGACCCCGTCCAGATTGAAGTTCTGGGTGTGATAGCGCCAGCCGCCAAACAGCAGGGTGAAGCCCACCAGACCGTTGGTGACCAGCATCACCACCGCGAACATGGTGTCACGGGCCATGGTGGGATTGGGATCGCCGGTCAGCATGACGGAGGAGATCATCACCACTTCCAGGGAGATGACCGAGAGGGTCAGGATCAGGGTACCGAAGGGTTCCCCGAGCTTGATGGCGAGGGCGTCAGAGTGACGCACGACGGAGAAGATGGCCCAGGTCACGATGGCAAGCAGGGCCAGCGACACCGGCAGGTAGACCGCAAGGGGGGTTGTCTCTGCCAGCAGGTCGCTCCCCAGGGTTTTGAAGAAGAGCAGGGTCAGCAGACCGGCAGGCAGAGCAATCTCTTGTCGGATAAAAGACTTCATAGGCAGTGGTTCTCATCTCGGGGCGGCCTCGGCCGACGGGGTATGGAGCGACTTGGTGCATCCAAGGTGCACAGACCCATGATAAGGGGAGATGCTCCTCATGCGGAGCATCATTTTGTTGTAAAGGGTGAGAGGCGGGGCAGGTACCGCCTCAGTGCGGGTCGGAGGGGCTGGTTGTCTCGCCCTCTTGCCATGCCATCAGCCAGATCTTCAGTTTGCTCAGGGGCATGGGCTTGGCATAGACGTAGCCCTGGATCAGGTGGACTCCGTGGCGATGCAGATAATCCACCTGCTCCTGGGTTTCGACCCCTTCGGCGATCATCTCCATGCCCGATTTGAGGCCGAAAGCGATGGTGGCATCCAGCACGCTGCGCTTGAGGTCGTCCGTGCCTATGGTATCCACGAACATCTTGTCGATCTTGATCTGGCGAATGCCGAGCCGTTGCAGGTAGGCAAAGCCGCCATAGCCGGTGCCGAAGTCATCCAGCTTGAAGTGATAGCCCCTCTCCTGCAGAGCTGCGATCTCCGCCATGGCCCCCTGGATGTGCTTGATGGGATCCCGCTCGGTGAGTTCGAAGGTGAGGCGGGCCGGCGAGGGCCAGCCATGGCGCTGCAACTGGGTGCGCAGACGAGGTTGCTCGATATGGCCCGCCACCAGATTGACGCTGACCCACTGGTGCGGGGCCAGGACGGGGAGATCCGCCAGGATGCGCTCCAGCAGTTGATCCGTCATCGGCAGGATCAGCCCCTGCTCCTCCGCATAGGCGATGAAGGTGCCTGGCGACACCAAATCCCGTCCTCGCTGCCAGCGCAGCAATGCCTCGAATCCCACCACCCTTCGGTTTCTGCTGTCCACTATGGGCTGATAGAAGGGGATGAACTCCCGCCGAGCCAGCCCTCTTTGCAGCAATCCTTTGAGGGATCGCCGGTAGTTTCTAAGGCCCCAGTAGAGGGCCGCCAGCAGCGCCCCCAGCACACCGGCCGACCAGAGGCCATCGCGGTGTATCTGTGAGCGGGCGTAGCGTTTCAGTGCCTCGCCAGCCCAGAGGGTCTGCTCCACCTGATGCTGGGGGTCGAAACTGAGCAGCCGCATCGGGTGTGGCTCTTCTCGAATGTGCTTGTTGCCACGGGGGAAAAAGAGCCCGGACTGTGTCGGGTGCTTGTGGTTGAACTCCAGGTAGAAACAGTCGTTGCAGGGGGTGCGCAGCAGCTCATGGCTCCAGCTGCTGTCGAGCACCCAATAGGCCAGATTGCCGTTGCGTCTCGCATAGACCAGGGTTTCGCGTTCGGTATCGAACATGGGGGCCGTGCTGGATATATGAAAGTCGGGGGAGACCGGTATGCCGGCGTCGGCAAGCTGGGGCAGGGCGGGGCCCAGGGTGGAGCAGCCGCTCCCGTTGGCAAGCTGCAGGCCGGCCAGGCGAATATGGCGGTTGTAATACTGGGGTGAGCGCAGCAGCGCCATGTCTTTGGGGCCGCAATCGAAGGCAAAGTGGGCGAGTTGAGCGGGGACATCGTGATCCAGGAGCTGGTTGCGCTCCTGCTGGTAGTCGAGCAGAGCCCTTTCCTTTGTCTGCAACAGGTGGTGAGCCAGCTTGTCGCTCAACAGGGGGGTGAGCAACAGCATCAGCAGCGGGGGCAAACAGAAGAGGCCCAGAGGAATCCATAACGGAGATCGTGCAGACATGGTGGGCCCCCTTCTTCCCTGAAATGAAACAACCCGATTGAGGCTCAAGCATCATAGCATTAGCTGCATCGATTTGAGCCAAGTTGGTCACACTTGGAACAAAAACGATAATTAATTGATAAATAAAGGATATGGCTACACACCTGAACAAGATTCAATCGCTGACCTGTCATAAATGACAATTGTCCAGCTTATCTGAAGTGGCTAAAGTAACGGTGCGGTTTGACTCACCGTGTGTTCAATACTCCTGTATCTATTTTTGTCAGTAGCACAGAGTGTTAGTTTTGATATGAGTGTTTCTTTTGGTCCCCGTTGTGGGACCATTTTTCTGTCCGCTCCTCAGCCTGTGTCCCCTCGTTCTCTCCCTTGATGCCTCTTTTGCGGCCCGCACAACGGCGCCGCATGACGCATCCGCCCGCTTATTTGCAGAAGCGGGATCTTCATCCATAGGCGGCGTTTGGTCTGGGCTGATACCATGATGCCCTATGGATGCTGTCGGCTACGGAAAGGCACATGAAACTGACCACTCAACTCGTCTCTTTTATTACGCTGTGCGTGATCTCGGCCATGGCCATGGTGATGCTCGGCGGGGTCTTCAGTTTTCGCCAGATGGGAATGGAGCTGCAGCAGAACCGTGTCGACTCCCTGGTGGAGATCATCGACAAGCAACTGGGGGTGACCGATGACCAGCAAGCCCTTGCCCGCTGGCTGCCCTCCCTGTTGCGGGCCTCCCATGTGGTGGAGCTGGAGATCCGTCAGGACAAGCAGCGGGTCTACTGGTTTCGCGATGTGCAGCAGCAGACGGACGAGAGCCTGCTGATCGCCTACAGCGAGGCGATCCCCAATCAGGCCGGGATGCGGGCCGACTTCAAGCTGGACAGGCCGTTCAAGGAGTTCGAGTACTCCATGAAGGCGATGTTCGGCATCTCTCTGGGTATCTTCATCGTGGTGTTCGGGCTCTGGTACTCCATCCGCTGGCTGCGTCTGCAGTTGCGCGGTGCCGAGCTGCTGGCGGAGCGTGCCCAGCTGATCCTGGATGGCAAGCTGACCAAGCTGGCCCATGACCCTGCCGAAGAGTGGCCTGTTTCGGCCAGTCAGGCCCTCACCCATCTGCTGACCGAGCTGGCCGACGCCCGCAAGGAGCGCAGCCGCTTTGACAACTTCATCCGCAGCAACGCCTTCGTTGACAAGACAACGGGCATCGGCAACCGCCTCTTCTTCGACAACCGGCTGGAGAGCGCCATCATGGAAGCAAGCGTGATCAGCGGCGGTGTGCTGCTGATCGAGCTGGCCGGTCTGGAGGAGCTGGATCCCGAGCTGAGCGGGCGCCCGAGCCAGGAACTCCTGATGGAGGCGAGCGCCACCATCGCCGCCTTCGTGCGAAAGCACAGCGGAGCCCTGCAGGCGCGCTATGCCGGTCAGGTCTTTGCCGTGCTGCTGCCGAACATGTCAGAGAGCGAGATGGTGGACGGCGCCAGCCAGTTGCTCAAGAGTCTGCAGCGGCTGCACTGGCCCGAAGCGGTCAATGCCGACACCGCCGTCTATCTCGGTGCGGTCTGCTACCAGGCACAGGATTCCCTGCTCAAGGTGCAGGAAGAGGCAGAGCTGGCGCTCAAGAGCGCACGCCTGCAAGGACACAGCGGCTGGTTCCTGTTCGAGAAATCCCTCAACGAGGAGGCGAGCAGCAAGGGAACGGTGCGCTGGCGCACCCTGATCAGCCGTCGCATCGAGGAGCAGGGCATCGACTTCTACGTCCAGCCTGTGCAGCAGGAGCGGGATCAGGTGGTGTTGCAGCAGGAGCTGCTCATCCGCCTTCACGACGAGCAGGGCCGGGAGCTGCAGGCGGGGGTCTTCATGCCCATGGCGGAGAAGGCCGGTCTGCTGCTGCCGCTGGACAGACTGGTGGTGGCCCGAGCCTTGCGACTGCTGCGCCAGCGACCGGCATCGAGCTGCCCTATCAGCCTCTCTCTGTGCGCCCAGAACCTGCTCACCCGCGAGTTCCAGCGCGAGCTCTTCTTCGAGCTGTTCCAGTTGCCGCGCAGTACCAACGAGGGGTTGATCCTGCAGTTGTCGGAGTCCCAGGTGACCCGCCACTACGAGGCCCTCAAGCGACCACTTAGGGCGATGCGCATGCTGGGGTGCAGGCTGGCCATCGATCATGCGGGCCAGGACGTGGTGAGCACCCAGTACATCAAGGAGTTCGAGATCCACTTCCTCAAGCTGCACCCCAGCCTGGTGCGGGAGATCCACCTGCGCCAGGTCAACCAGATGGCGGTACGCAGTCTGGTGGGGGGCTGTGCCAATACCCAGGCCCGGGTCATCGCGGTGGGGGTGGAGAGTGGCGACGAGTGGAAGATGCTGCGACACCTGGGCGTGCATGCCGGTCAAGGTCCCTGGTTTGCCGACCCCGAGCCCCTCAACCTGCCTGACTAGCGCCCCGGCCGGGGTGACAGGCGGCCCTGCTCCTGCAGGCCCGCCAGCCCCTGCAAGCCACCGGTGTGGATGAAGATGATCTTGCTGCCGCGCGCAATGCGGCCTGCCGCCAGTTCGCGAAACAGCCCCCACATCGCCTTGCCACTGTAGATGGGTTCCAGCGGCAAGCCGGTTTCGGCACTGAATGCCTGCACCCATTGCCAGAGTGCCGGACTGAACCTGGCATAGCCGCCGTCGTGGTGATCCAGCGCGATGCGCCAGCCCGGGATGGTGGCCGCCGCCGGATGCAACCGGCATACCTCGCCGGTGATGAAGTCGGCCCCCTTGAGCACCGCGATGGCCAGGATCTGCTCCTGCGCCCGCTTGCCCGCGATGAGCCCCGCCAGGGTGCCGCCGCTGGCGCAGGGTAGCACCCAGAGATCCGGCGAGAAGGGCACCTCGTCGACCAGCTCGGCCACCCCGGGGATGGCCAGCGGGCTGCTGCCTCCTTCCGGTACCAGCAGGGTGTCGTCATCCTCGAACCGGGCAAGCCATTCGGGATCCTGGCGCCGGCGATAGTCCTGGCGGTCGACAAAAACGAGATCCATGCCCCAGCCTTTGGCCGCTTTCAGGGTGGGATTGCTGACGGTATCCCCTTCACCGCGTATGATGCCCGTGGTGCGCAGTCCCAGTCTGAGTCCTGCTGCGGCCAGGGCGTGGATGTGATTGGAGTAGGCGCCGCCAAAGGAGAGGATGTGGCCCTTGCCCAGCATCTGTGCCTGTTGCAGATGGTATTTGAGCTTTCGCCACTTGTTGCCGGAGAGGGTCGGGTGGATCAGATCGTCCCGCTTGCACCAGAGCGTGACGTCATGGGCTGCCAGCAGAGGATGCCGGATCCGGTGCAGGGGGGAGGGGAGCTGAAGGGGGGCCATGGGATCGTTTCCCGTGGGTGCCAGCGTGGTCGTCGATGCGTCGTTTGTCATAAAGTTGGAGGCTAATACCAATCAGATTAAAGATGTGATCTAATTGCTCTATTCTGGTTTCACTGTACTCAGTATGTCCGATCCAATCGATTTCTTGGCCCTCGCCAAG
>NZ_JBFODJ010000059.1:0-39727 GCF_040908265.1 Aeromonas sp. R5-1 | reverse complement strand
AAGCAGGAACCCGGTACTGCGCGAGCAGCTATCACCCAGTAATGGGAATCCCCCTCCTGTGACGCGAAGCGCTAAGGTGGGGGAGGATGTCAACATCCTACTCCCGTTGGACAGAGGGGCCAAGGGTGAGGGGAACTTCATCAAGTAGGGCTGCAAGGCCTTTGGTATCAATGGCTTTCTGAACGGAAGATAACAGGAAAAACGGCTACGCATGCCGGTTCAAACCGCTATAATGTGCCACCTTGGATCAGTCGTCAGTGAATGTTGGACAGTCAATTGAGTAATAGAATGCGGATCGGTGGAACCCTCGAACAGTCCCTCAGCCAGGGATATCGTCTGGACCTGCAAGGGGTGTTGAAAGAGGGGTGGCAACAGACTCGTCGCACCGGTTTCGGATTGGCGCTGGCCATCGCCGGGGTCATGGCAATCTGGATCCTGCTGAGCAATACCTTGCTGACGCCCTATGTCGCCCGTGAAGGAGGGGATATGGATATGGCCCTGATCCTGAGCCTGCTGGCCACGGTGATCATGTCACCCATGACCTCCTCCCTCGACATGCTGGGGTTGCAGCAGTCGGTGGGGGTACGCGCCCGGCCGAGCCAGGTGTTCGACTTCTTCCGCCACTTCCTGCGCCTGGGCAGCCTGAGTCTGCTCGGCAGCCTCATCACCAGCCTGTTTGGACCCCTGTTCGAGCTGCTGGGTGTGCCTGTGATGCTGGCCTTCATCCCTTCCGCCCTGGTGGGCATGGGGCTGGTGTTTACCGTACCTCTGGTGCTGGAGCGCGGTCTTTCCCCGGCTCAGGCCATTCTGGTCTCCCTCAAGCTCTTTGCCCGGGGCTGGCCCAGCATAGTGCTGCTGCACGGGGTCATGCTGGCACTCTTCTTCCTGGCGCTCATCCCCATGGGGCTGGGACTTATCTGGGTGGCGCCGCTCTACTTCAACTGCAAGGGCATTCTCTACCGGGATCTGTGTGGGGTGGCAGTCGAAGTGACCGAGGTTGCCAGTGGCAACGACGGGCAGGGCCCGGATCATTTCAACGCATAATGGAATACCAGGGGTCAGCCGGTGTCGACCCGCCCGGAGCATGATGCAAAAGGATGGCATATGAACAAGCGATACGGGATGGCGGCGCTCCTGCTGATGCCCATGCTGGGACAGGCTGAGCCGTCCCTTGAACTCGACTACGGCACCTTCTACAGCCAGATGAAGACCTTCGCCAAGGGGGAATTTGGCCACGCCAGACTGGGCTTTTATCTGGCCAGTCAACAGAACGGTCGGCGCTGCGGGCTCACCTCGGCCCGGGTCTCGACCCCGGACAGGGATGTGCCCGCCGAGGTCACGGTGGATGGCGAACTGCGTCTGCCCTATGACGATGATCTCAACCTCGACAAGGCGATCGTGGTGGTGGGGCTCACCGAGGCCCACGCCGCCTGTGATCTGTCGGTACAGGTGATGGCTGACGCCCCCGCCACACCCGAGGTGCCGCTGGCCGAACTTGTCTCGCGTCAGCAGCAGATGCAGCGATTGCTCGACAAGATGGCCGGCATGGTCGGCCAGTATTTCCTGCCCAAGATGGAAGGGGTGCGAATCTCCATGGTGGCGCCCGCAGGCACAGCCTACCTTGTGGAGGGTGCCCGTCAGGAGGCCGTCTCCTGGCAGCAGGGGCAACTGCTGCTCAGCAATGCGCAGCTGAAGGGGTTTGCCCAGGGCAAGCTGCAACTGCAAGGGGAGATCCTGCGCCTGACCCCCTGGCTACACAAGGAGTAGCGACCCGAGTCCGCAGATTGCCAGAATGAAAAAAGGAGCGCCTGGCGCTCCTTTTTTGTGGGTGACGGGGCTTAGCGCACCTCAATCACGTCCAGCATGTCCATCTCGTCGATGTCCAGCAGCGGCGCCTTGGGCAGCTCGGGCGGATCAAATGCCTTGTCGCCACCGTCGATGATGCCGGAGTCGCGATTGATGCTCTTGAAGTCAAACAGCTGGTGATCGAGCAGGTGGCTCGGGATCACGTCCTGAATGGCGGTGAACATGGTCTCGAGACGGCCTGGGAAGCGGCGATCCCACTCCTGCATCATCTGCTTGATGGCCTGGCGCTGCAGGTTCTCCTGGGAGCCGCACAGGTTGCAGGGGATGATGGGGAAGGCCTTGACCTCGGCATAGCGCACCAGATCTTTCTCCTTGCAGTAGGCCAGGGGGCGGATCACCACGTTCTTGCCATCGTCGCTCACCAGCTTGGGGGGCATGGATTTGAGCTTGCCACCGTAAAACATGTTGAGGAACAGGGTCTCGAGGATGTCGTCACGGTGATGGCCAAGGGCGATCTTGGTACAGCCCAGCTCCTGGGCGGTGCGATACAGAATGCCGCGGCGCAGGCGGGAGCAGAGCGCGCAGGTAGTCTTGCCCTCCGGTACCTTCTCCTTGACGATGGAATAGGTATCTTCTTCCACGATCTTGAAGTCGATGCCGAGAGTGCTCAGGTATTCGGGCAGCACGTGCTCGGGGAAGCCGGGTTGCTTCTGATCCAGGTTGACGGCCACCAGATCGAAATGGATGGGGGCGCTGGCCTTCAGGCTCATCAGGATGTCGAGCATGGCAAAGCTGTCCTTGCCGCCAGACAGGCAGACCATGATCTTGTCACCCTCTTCAATCATGTTGAAGTCGGCGATGGCCTGGCCCACGTTGCGCCGCAGACGTTTCTGCAGCTTGTTGAAACTGTATTTCTCTTTGGCGTTAAGCTCTTCTAGCATGGCCTCAAACCCGGGACAAAAATAAGCGGCTTATTATAGCCATGTCCCGGGGGAGGGCAAGAAACGCTTATGCAGGATGACGCCTGTCATCCACAGGGCAGCTGTAATCGTCGGGTTTGAGGATGAGAATGTCGCAGTTGAGCCTGTCCACCACGTGCTCGGCGGTGTTGCCAAGCAGGGCGGCAGAGAGGCCGGTACGGCCGACGCATCCCATGATCATCAGGGTGGCATTCAGATCGTCCGCCATGTCCGGCAGCACCTCCTCCGGCAAGCCTTCCGCCACCTTGGTCCACATGTGGTTGATGCCGAATTGATCGGCATGTTCCCGCAGCAGATCTTCATGGTGTTTGCGAATGGCATCGTTGTAGGCGTTGGGATCGAACTCTGGCAGTTCGATGGCGACATTGACCGGGGTGCCCGGGTAGGTGTTGACCAGATAGAGACTGGCACCAAGCAGCTCGGCGATGGCGATCCCCTCGCGGGTGATCCGCTCGTTAAGCACCTTCTGCTCCTTGTCATCGCTCGAGCAGTTGATGGCGGCAATCAGGTTGCCCCCCCGTTGACAGTGCCCTTCTTTTACCAGCAGAACCGGACAGGGGCATTTGCGCAGCAGGTGCCAGTCGGTGGGGGTGAAGATGAAGGTTTGCAGGAAGGAGTGTTTGTGAGTCGCCTTGACGACCAGATCGTGACGCTGTTCCAGCACTTCCTGAATGACGCACTCGAAGGGACGGTTGTGCCAAAGCACTTTCACTTCGCATTCCAGCCCTCTGGCCCGATAGGGAGTTAGGATCTCGTCGAGCCACTCCCGACGCTGGGCGATGACACCATGGCGCATCTCTTCCCGCTCGTCTGCCGAGAGCATGGCGGTCATCTCGTAAGAGAAGTCGTAAATCGTCAGGAGCAGGGTCAGCTGGGCGCCCTCATCCAGCTCGGCGACCTTGACCGCGCGCTCGAGCGCGATCTGGCGCTCCTCCTCGGGATTGATCACCACCAGAATGTTTCGGTACTTGACCATGTTCTCCTCCTTGGTAAAAAGGCCAATGATGGCAACTCTTTAGCTATTACAGCTTAGTCCAAGGGGGGAGACGGCAAGGTGTGCCGGATCAAATTTCAGGGTGATCCGATCCGGCAAAAAAGGAATAAACGGGGATTAACCGCAGGGAGGACGAGTGGCTCCGGCCATGACGCCCAAGGCAACGTTGTCCAGTACAGTAATGTATTTGCCTTTGACGCTGATGAGACCGGATTTCTGGAAACGGCCCAGCAGGCGGCTGATGGTCTCGACGGTGAGACCGAGGTAGTTGCCGATGTCTCCACGGGTCATGGAGAGGCGGAACTCCTTGGCGGAGAAGCCGCGCTCGGAGAAACGAACCGAGAGATTGTGCAGGAAGGCAGCGAGGCGCTCTTCGGCGTTCTTTTTGGAGAGCAGCAGTATCATCTCCTGGTCGCCCATGATCTCGTTGCTCATCAGCCGCATGATCTGCTGGCGCAGTTTGGGCATCTTGCCAGAGAGGTCGTCGAGCACATCGAACGGTATTTCGCACACCATGGCGGTTTCCAGCGCCTGGGCGAAGGAGGGGTGGGCCTGCTTGTGGATGGCGTCGAAACCGACCAGATCACCGGCGAGGTGGAAGGCGGTGATCTGTTCGTCACCCTGTTCGGTGATGGTGTATGACTTGATGGTCCCGGAACGTATGGCATAGAGCGACTTGAGCTCATCGCCGGCCTTGAACAACTCTTCACCCTTCTGGAACGGCTTTTTGCGCTCGATGATGCTGTCGAGCTGATCGAGCTCGTTATCGTTCAGGGTGAAGGGGATGCAGAGCTGGCTGATGCTGCAATCCTGGCAATGAATTGCACAGCCACCGCTCTGAATACGTCTGCCAGGTTTCTTGTCCGGGATCATAGGCTCAAATGAATAATTGATTTATATCAAACAAGTTTACCACCATCTCATCCGTTTTGGATAGGGTTTCAAAAGGACGCCATCCCGATCCAGAGGGTGTGGATCCCGTAGGCAATAAGCAGCAAGGCGCCCCCAAGGCGCAGGCTGCGCAGGGTGAGCCAGTAGCGCAATCGGTCTGCCAGCCCCCCTAGCGCAAACAGGGTCGGCAGGGTGCCGAGGCCGAAAAAGAGCATGATGAGTGCCCCGCCACTCGCGGAGCCTGCGGCAGCGCTCCAGGTCAGCATGGAGTAGACGAGGCCGCAAGGGAGCCAGCCCCATATCATGCCAAAGGGGAGGGCCTGCCTGGCTGATGTAAACGGGAGAAACCTGCCTGCCAGCGGCTTGATGAGAGGCCAGAACTTCGCACCGATGCGCTCGAGCAGCAAGACGCCATGCCACCAGCCAGCCAAGTAGAGGCCGAGCGCTATCATCAGCAGGGCGGCGATGAGGCGAAGCCCTGCCAGGGCGTGTTTGCCAGCGCCTATCTCCGTGGTGGTGGCGAGCAAGCCGCCCACCAGCGCGCCCGCCAGCACATAGCTCAGGATGCGCCCCAGGTTGTAGTTGAGCAGATAACCGAGCCTGCCCCAAAAATGCTGCTTCTCGGCAGGTATGGCCATGGAGAGCGCTGCGGACACGCCGCCACACATGCCGATACAGTGGCCGGCACCGGCAAGCCCGACCAGCAGGGCGCCCATGAGGTCAAGGCTGCTGGTCATGGGGCCTGTTTTCCTGTTCTGCTTGTTGTTCAGAGGGGGGCAAGGGGCGCTGCTCCTCGTCAAACAGGATGTTGGAGCCCTGCCTGTCGAGATCCTCGAACTGCTCGGAGCGGATGGCCCAGAAGAAGACGGCGCCGGCAATGACAACGAACAGGATGGCGATGGGGATGAGGACGAAGATAATGTTCATGGCGTGGACCCTGTGGTGAAAGGGGGATGATAACCCGGCGAGGCAAGAGGTGCCGCCACCCGGGAGGATGCCAGATGGCTGCTCACCGGTTGAGCCGCATGGAGTTGGTGACCACGATGAGGGAGCTCAGGGACATGCCAGCAGCCGCCAGATAAGGGGGGAGCCAGCCACTTGCAGCCAGCGGCAGCACAAGCAGGTTGTAGCCGATGGACCAGGCAAAGTTCTCCTTGATGATCTTGCGAGTGCGCAGGGCCAGGGCCCGGGCGGCCAGCAGACGGGAGAGATCGTCGGCCAGCAGGATGGCGTCGGCACTGTTCTTGGCCAGATCCGTGCCCCCCGCCATGGCAAAGGACGCGTGGGCGCCGGCCAGCACAGGGGCGTCGTTGATGCCATCTCCCACCATGATGCTGATATCCCCGGCCGCTTCCCGGGCCTTGAGATAGGCCAGCTTGCCGTCCGGGGTGACCCCTTTTACCAGCTCATCGACCCCCAGCTCGCGGGCCAGCATGTCCGCCTGGTCCGAACCGTCGCCGGTGAGAATGGTGGTTTGCAGGCCTGCCTCCTTGAAGGCCTGGATCAGTGCACCGGCATCGGGGCGCAGCGTGTCGGCCAGGATGAAACGGGCCAGCAGTCCGTGTTCATCGGCCAGATAGATGGTCAGCC
Organism: Aeromonas sp. R5-1; assembly: GCF_040908265.1. Classification (NCBI taxonomy): domain Bacteria; kingdom Pseudomonadati; phylum Pseudomonadota; class Gammaproteobacteria; order Aeromonadales; family Aeromonadaceae; genus Aeromonas; species Aeromonas sp. R5-1. The sequence continues at coordinate 33,466 of NZ_JBFODJ010000059.1, read as the reverse complement.
CTTGAGCGGCATTCTCTTCTTGCGCCAGTTCGAGCCAGCGTGCACTGCCGATGCGGTAATGCTTGCCCTCAATTACTCCCTGCACGCCGTGGCCGATGACGGGGGTGACGTCGCTGGCGGCGAGCGGCACCCCGTCCGCCAGTGGTTTGCTTCGAAACGCACGGGCGATGGGATGCTCGGAATAGGTCTCCAGGGCCTGGGCGAGGGCGAGGCAGCGGGCTGCGTCGAGCTCGCCGAGGGGCTGGGTGCTCACCAGGCTGATGTTGCCCGTGGTCAGGGTCCCCGTCTTGTCCATCACGATGCGGTTGGCCCGGGTCAGAATGTCCAGCACGTGGCCGCGGCGCAGTAGGATGCCGCTGCGGGTCAGGTTGGCAGTGGCCGAGGTCAGTGCGGTCGGGGTGGCCAGCGAGAGGGCGCAGGGGCAGGTCGCCACCAGCACCGCCAGGGTGACCCAGAAGGCCCGCTCGGGCTCATGAAAATGCCAGAAGGTCCAGACCCCGGCCGCAATGATCAGGAGCACCAGGATAAAGTGGCGCGACAGCACGTCCGCCAGCTGGGCGATGGCGGGCTTGTCGTCCAGAGCATGATCCTGCAGGCGCATGATCTGGGCCAGGCGCGACTCTTCAATGGAATGGCTGACCCGGATCTCCAGGGGGGCATCGGTGTTGATGGTGCCTGCATAGACGGGATCTCCGGCCTGTTTGAGCAGAGGCAACTGTTCGCCAGTCAGCATGGATTCGTTGAGGCTGGCCTGGCCCAGGGTGACGATGCCGTCTGCCGGCAGGGTGGCCCCCGCGAGTACCCGCACCCTGTCTCCGACTCGCAGCGTCTTGGCGGCCACCTCGTGTTCGCCGTCATCATCGATGCGGGTTGCCATGATGGGTACCAGGCGCGCCAGGTTGGAGCTCGACTCCGACGCCTTGCGCCTCGCTCGCAGTTCCAGCAGACGGCCCAACAGCAGGAAAAAGACGAACATGGTGATGGAGTCGTAATAGACCTCACCCGTGTTGAAGACCGTGGCCCAGATGGAGGCGACGAAGGCGCCGATCAGTGCCAGCGACACCGAAACATCCATGGAGAGGTGCCCCTGCTTCAGGCTGCGCCATGCCCCCACGTAAAAAGGCTGGGCCGAGTAGATCATGATGGGGGTGGAGAGCAGAAGGCTTATCCACTTGAAGTAGATCATGAACTCCTCTTCCACGCTGATGAAGAGGTCCATGTAGAGTGCTACGGCGCACATCATCACCTGCATGGAGCCAAGGCCGGCCAGCGCCATGCGGAACATGTAGCTGCGCACCTCTTTGGCGTAGAGCGCTTCCTGCTGATGAGTCTGGAAGGGATAGGCGCGATAGCCGACCCTGGCAAAGCCCTTGAGAATGTCGCTCAAAGAGAGCTGGGCCGGATCCCACTTGATGCGGGCGCGATGGGTGGTGGTATTGACGTTGATGTAACGCAGACCGCGCAGGGTCATCAGGTGCCGCTCGATGAGCCAGGCACAGGCGGCGCAGGTCAAACCTTCCACCGTCAGTTGGATCTCGCGCGTCGTTTCGCGACCCGTACCGGTGTCGGTGACGAACTCCTGCTGCACCTCCGCCAGATCGTAGTGGGTGAGGGCGGCGAGCTCTTCGGGCACCAGTTCCCCCTTGATGCCGGGAGCGGTGCGGTGTTCGTAATAACTGGCGAGGCCGCATTCGAGAATGGTCTGTGCCACGGCCTGACAGCCAGGGCAACACATCGGCTGAACGATGCCTTTGATCTCGAGAGTAAAGTTACTGCCAGTGGGAACCGGTTCACCACAGTGAAAACAGCCGGTCATGGTGATCATCCCTCTTTGATGCAGCCCAGCAGGCCGGGTCGGGGAGAAGGGTGGCTGACCGGCGTGCCGATCACCCTGCCTTCGTGATTCAACGTCCCTTGGGATCGAGCTCAATCGCTGCCTGAGTCGGCAGTTGTGCCGTCTCCTGGAGGCGCCATTCATGGTTGAAGGCATCGACCCGCACGTGCCACTTGCCGGTGAGGGGCTTGTCCAGCATCAGGCGATAGACTCCCTTGCCATCGGCCGTCAGCAGATGTTCGCTGTCCAGGCCCGCCAACGTGGGATGAAACAGGGAGAGGTGCAGTGCCTGCCCGAGGGGGAAATCCCCGGACAGTGGATTTAACGTCAGCTCCTTGTCGCTGACATTGAGGGCGATACGGATGCCGAGCGCCTCGGCGCGATCGAACTTGCTGAGATCCTGATTAATCTCCTTGCCCTGCTTGTAGTAGTCCTCCGCTACCAGGTTGACCCCATCCTTGCTGGCAATGATGGCGGTGGCGATGCTGCCTACCACGGCGGCGCAGGGGAGGGCGATGATGAACCAGGGCCAGAATTGGCGATACCAGGGTTGGGTCATGATGCTACCGAAACAAATGGTTAACGAAATGGCGGTAATTCAGCCAACACAAGATAACAAAAAGCCTCGAAGAGTCGAGGCTTTTTGCTGATTAATCACGTGCTTATCACATGTTACTGCTGATTTTGCCGATCGTTGTGGGACAAGCTGTAAACGTAGGAGGCGAGCAGATGTACCTTGTCTTCCCCCAGAATGTCCTTCCAGGCCGGCATCACGCCGTGACGACCGTGGGTGATGGTCTGTTCGACCACCTGACGGGAGCCGCCATAGAGCCAGATGTTGTTGGTCAAGTCGGGGGCGCCGAAGGCGATGCCGCCCTTGGCATCCGGGCCGTGGCAGGCGGCGCACATGGCAAAGCGTGCTTCCCCTTTCTTGGCTTCCACCAGATCAACCTTGCGACCGGAGAGGCTCAGCACATAGGAGGCCACCTCCTTCACCCCGTCCTGACCCAGGATCTCGCCCCAAGCGGCCATGATCCCCTGACGACCGCCCATGATGGTGGTCTTGATCTGGTCGGGTGCGCCGCCCCACTGCCATTCGCTGTCGGTCAGGTTCGGGAAACCGCGGCCACCGCGGGCATCGGAGCCATGACACTGGGAACAGTTTTGCAGGAACAGGCGCTGACCCACCTTCAGGGCTTCCGGATCCTTGGCGATCTCGGTGATCTCCTTGTAGCTCTTGCCGTCAGCCTGATAGGTCAGCTCGCGGAACTTGGCGCCGTAGATCTCGTCGGCCTTGGCAAGTTCCCGATCGTATTCCACCGCGCGTCCTTCGGCCTTGGCGGAAGCCGCCGCTGCCTTGGACTCGGCCAGGGAACGTACATCCTGGTTGGAGCTCTGCCAGCCCAGCAGACCCTTGAAGTTGCCAAGGCCCGGGAAGGCGAGCAGGTAGATGAGCCCGGTGACGATGAAGAAGAGGAACATATAGGACCACCACTTCGGCAGGGGATTGTTGATCTCCTCGATGCCGTCGAAGGTGTGACCCATGGGTTTGCCCTCTTCGGCCCCCATCTTGTCCTTCATGCACCAGGCCAGCAGCAGGAAGCAGCCGAGAATGGTGCCAAGGCTTATGACGGTCACAAAAATGCTAAACAGAGTGCTCATTATTGCTTCGCTCCTGCGTTCTTGTTATCAGCACTGGGTTGCTCGTCATCGGCAAAAACCAGGTTGGCGGCCTCGTCGAAAGAAGCCTTGCGGCGCTTGCTGTAGGCCCAGACGATGATGCCAATCATGATGACCATCAGCAGCAGGGTGTACAGGCCGCGAAATGTGCCGTAATCCATATCCCGACTCCTTATTTCAGGGCATGGCCCAGTGATTGCAGATAGGCGATCAGCGCATCCAGCTCGGTCTTGCCCTTGACGGCCTCACCGGCACCGGCGATGTCGGCATCGGTATAGGGCACGCCGAAGTGATCCCGGAACAGAGCCAGCTTCTTGCCGGTCAGCTCGCCGCTCAGCACATTGGTCTCGAGCCAGGGGAAGGCCGGCATGTTGGACTCGGGCACTACGTCGCGCGGGTTGATGAGGTGGGCGCGATGCCAGTCATCGGAGTAGCGGCCGCCGACCCGGGCCAGATCCGGGCCGGTACGCTTGGAGCCCCATAGGAAGGGGTGCTCCCACACGCTCTCGCCGGCAACCGAGTAGTGGCCGTAGCGTTCGGTCTCGGCGCGGAACGGGCGGATCATCTGGCTGTGGCAGACGGTGCAGCCTTCGCGGATGTAGATGTCGCGTCCTTCCATCTGCAGGGCGGTGTAGGGCTTGAGGCCCTCCACCGGCTCGTTGGTCTGCTTCTGGAAGAACAGGGGGGTGATTTCCACCAGGCCCCCCAGGCTGATGGCGAAGATGATGCCAATGACCAGCATGGGGACGCTTTTTTCAAAAATCTCGTGACGGTTGTTGTTGCTCATGCTTTAAACCCCTTCAAATCAGGCTGGCTGTGCGACGGGTTCCAGAGAACCCTTGGGCGCAGTGACGGTGCGATAGGCGTTGTAGGCCATCAGCAGCATGCCGGTGACGAAGAAGCAGCCACCCAGGAAGCGCACGAAGTAGAAGGGATAGGAAGCTTGCAGCGCCTCCACGAAGCTGTAGGTCAGGGTGCCGTCGTCGTTGACCGCACGCCACATCAGACCCTGCATCACACCGGAAATCCACATGGCGACGATATAGAGCACGGTGCCCACGGTGGCCAGCCAGAAGTGGACGTTGATGAGCTTGATGCTGTACATGCGCCCCTGCCCGAACAGGTTCGGGATCAGGTGGTAGACGGCACCGATGGACACCATGGCAACCCAGCCCAGGGCACCGGAGTGAACGTGACCGATAGTCCAGTCGGTGTAGTGGGAGAGGGCGTTGACGGTCTTGATCGCCATCATGGGGCCTTCGAAGGTCGACATGCCGTAGAACGACAGGGAGACGATCAGGAAGCGCAGGATGGGGTCATAACGCAGCTTGTGCCAGGCACCCGAGAGGGTCATGATGCCGTTGATCATGCCGCCCCAGGAGGGCACGAACAGGATGAGGGACATCACCATGCCCAGCGACTGGGCCCAGTCAGGCAGGGCGGTATAGTGCAGGTGGTGCGGACCGGCCCAGATATAGAGGGAGATCAGCGCCCAGAAGTGCACGATGGAGAGGCGGTAGGAGTAGACGGGGCGACCCGCCTGCTTGGGCACGAAATAGTACATCATGCCAAGGAAGCCCGCTGTCAGCAGGAAGCCCACTGCGTTGTGGCCATACCACCACTGCACCATGGCATCCATGGCACCGGAGTACATGGAGTAGGACTTCATGCCGGAGAGCGGCACTTCCATGTTGTTGACGATGTGCAGTACGGCCACCGTGATGATGAAGGCACCGAAGAACCAGTTCGCCACATAGATGTGGGAGGTGGTGCGCTTGACCAAGGTGCCGAAGAAGACGATGGCATAGCTCACCCAGACCACGGCGATGGCGATGTCGATGGGCCACTCCAGCTCGGCGTACTCTTTGGAGGTGGTGTACCCCAGCGGCAGCGAGATGGCTGCAGACAGAATGATCGCCTGCCAGCCCCAGAACACGAAGGAGGCGAGGGGACCACCAAACAGCCGGACCTGACAGGTGCGTTGCACCACGTAGAAGGAGGTGGCCATCAGGGCGCTGCAACCAAATGCGAAGATGACCGCATTGGTATGCAGGGGACGCAGACGGCTGTACGTCAGCCAGGGGGTGTCGAAGTTGAGGGCAGGCCAGATCAACTGGGCTGCAATCAATACACCCACCGACATGCCGACGATACCCCAGACAATCGTCATGACGGTGAACTGGCGCACAACGGTGTAGTTGTACTCAGGGTGGTTTGTTGTATGGCTCATCGTTGTATTCCGCTTCCGATGCTGTTGTTAGTGTTGCCCGGTGTCCTGGGCCATTTTCACCCCGGTTTTGCAAAATCCCCTCGTTAACATCTGTTAATAAAAGGAAAAGCAAAAGGTGGTTAAATGAAAATCCATTGAGAATGATACTGAAATGACCGGTAAAATAACAGTACAAACAGTGATATATTTGGCTCCAGCGGGTCTCATGTCCGCCAGTTTTTACCTTGAGCCAGATCACGAAAATTACATTTTCTACGTACCTTACAGAGCTGTTTTTTCATGAAAGAGAGACTCACTTCACGCAAAATCGTCCACCTGTCCATGGTGCTGGTCATTTTGCTCTCCCTGATGGCCTATCGAACCTGGTTTTCAGGCACAGGAAGCGACCATGCAGAGGGCACCAATGTTCAGATTTGTGATCTGTCCCACAGCCCCTGCCGCCTCATCGTCGGGGATCGCCCGCTGACGGTCAGCATCGATGGCTTGCCGATCCGCCCTGAACATGACTTTGTCCTGCGCCTTCAAGGGGGTGTGCCGGCCATCACGCCGGTCAAGGCCTGGCTCGAGGGCAAGGAGATGTTCATGGGGCTCATCCCCGTGCTGTTTGAACCCAGCCAAACGGGGTGGCGAGGGGTGACCCAGGTGGGAAGTTGTACGACCGAGGCGATGGACTGGCTCCTGACCATCGAGTGGAGCAATGGCCAGCGCCATCAACTGACGTTGGGCGCGGCACGTTGAACGGACTCTCATCGGGCCCCAGGAGGGGGGATAATTGAAAATTGATTTGAAATTTTCAGGCAGGACGGTACCTTGCATTGATTATCAAGGAGTGAAGTTCATTTAATCATGATTGAAAAACAAGCATTTTATCGCACGCTCAACCAGCAGGCCCAGGCATTGCTGGAGGGCGAACCCGACATGATCGCCACCCTGGCAAACCTGTCTGCCCTGCTCAATCAGGAACTGGCTGACATCAACTGGGTTGGTTTCTACCTGCTGCAGGGCGAGACCCTGGTGCTCGGCCCGTTCCAGGGCAAGCCAGCCTGTGTGCGCATCCCGGTCGGGCGCGGCGTCTGTGGCACTGCGGTTGCCGAGGGCAAGACCCAACTGGTGGACGACGTGCACCAGTTCGCGGGGCACATTGCGTGCGATGGTGCCAGCAACTCGGAAATCGTGATCCCGCTGCGCCGTGGCGGGGAGATCATCGGGGTGCTGGACATCGACAGTCCAATCTTTAACCGCTTTGACGAGCAGGACCGGATTGGCCTCGAAGAAACGGTGCAAATTTTGGAAAGCATGCTCTAAGTCATTGCTAGATGGTTCGCAAAAGGTCCCAAGCTCTCTATAATGGGGCCTTTGTTGTGTTCGGGCATGCCCGTGCGTCTATATGAAAGCCAAGGTTATACATGGAAAACACTGAAAAGCTGAAGAACAGTAAAGAGATCGTCGCCTACCTGGTCGAGAAATTCCCGGCCTGCTTCATCGCTGAAGGAGAGGCCAAGCCACTCAAGATTGGCATCTTCCAGGATCTGGCCGCGCGTCTTGCTGATGACGAGAGAGTCTCCAAGACCATGCTGCGCTCTGCTCTGCGTCAATACACCTCCAGCTGGCGTTACCTGCATGGCCTCAAGGCTGGCCAGGCCCGTGTCGATCTGGACGGCAACCCGGGCGAGCTGCTCACCGAAGAGCACATCGAGCATGCCAAACAGGCGCTCAAGGAGAGCAAGGAACGTGTCTTTGCCAGCCGCCGCACCAACACCAAGGAGAAGGAAGACAAGCCCAAGCAGCCGCGTCGCAACGCGCCGCGCAAGGCTGACGCTCCCCGCTCCGACAAGCCCAAGTCCGCCCCTGCTCCCAAGGCTGCACCGGTCGCCGATGCGCCGCTGGTGAAAGTGGATGCCGCTACCCTGAAAGTCGAGCAGGGCGTGCGCGTCGTGCTGGGCAAGTCCCCTGTGCCTGCGACCATCAAGGAAGTGAGCAAGGATGACGTACAGGTTCAATTGCAGACCGGCATGATGTTGCGGGTCAAGTTCGAGCATCTGGTTCTCTAAGGAGACGAATGTTGAAGCATGGCGTGATTCGTTTTTCACTCGTTGCCTGTAGCCTGGCGCTTGCCGGGCTCGCACAGGCCATCGAGCCGGTGCTCAAGGAAAGTGATTTGCCTGTGTTGGCTCAAGAGAGCCAACATGCTACGGCCAGCAAGCGAATTGCCAATCTGTTTACCCGCTCCCACTACAAACAGTTCAAGCTGGACGACGCCTTTTCCTCCGTGATCTTTGACAAGTATCTGGAGAATCTGGACTACAGCCGCAACCTGTTTCTGGCCTCTGACATCAGCCGTTTTGAGAAATATCGTACCGGTTTTGACACCGACCTCGAGCGAGGGCGACTGGCTCCGGCCTACGAGATGTTCAACCTGAGTCAGCAGCGGCGGTACGAGCGGTTCGAATACGCCCTCAAACTGCTCGACACTCCCTTCGATTTTACCCAGAAAGACAATTATGTCTTCGATCGGGAAGGGGCTCCCTGGCCCAAGGATGAAGCCGAGCTCAACGAGCTGTGGCGTCAGCGGGTCAAGTTCGATGCCCTGAGCCTCAAGCTCAGCGGCAAGGAGTGGCCCGAGATCAAGGAGCTGCTTGGCAAGCGTTACAACAACGCCATCAAGCGGATGTCCCAGACCGAGAGCGAGGACGTGTTCCAGCTCTTCATGAATTCCTTCGCCCGCGCCATCGAACCGCACACCAGCTATCTGTCTCCGCGCAGCGCCGATCGGTTCAACACCGAGATGAACCTCTCGCTGGAGGGGATTGGTGCCGTGCTGCAGGCGGAAGATGACTTCACCGTCATCCGCTCCCTCGTGCCCGGTGGCCCGGCGGCCAAGTCCAATCACCTGAAACCCGATGACAAGATCACCGGGGTGGGACAGGACGACGGCAAGATTGTGGATGTCATAGGCTGGCGTCTTGACGACGTGGTCGAGCTCATCAAGGGACCCAAGGGCAGCAAGGTGAAGCTGGAGATCCAGCGCGGCAAGGGCGCGACCGCCAAGACAGAGCTGGTGGAGCTGGTGCGTGACAAGGTGCGTCTGGAAGACAGAGCCGCCAAGTCCAAGGTGATCACCGCCGAGGGCAAGAAGATCGGCGTGCTCGAGATCCCGAGCTTCTACGTCAACCTGCACGACGACGTGATCAAGGAGATCTCCAGCCTCAACAAGCAGAAGATCGACGGCCTCATCGTCGATCTGCGCGGCAACGGTGGCGGTGCCCTGACGGAAGCTTCCGCCCTGAGCGGTCTCTTCTTTGCCAGCGGCCCCGTGGTGCAGATCCGTGATCACATGGGTCGCATCACCGTCAATGGCGACGACGACGGCAATGTCTACTACGGTGGCCCCATGTCGGTGATGATCGACCGCTACAGCGCCTCGGCCTCCGAGATCTTCGCTGCCGCCATGCAGGACTATGGTCGTGCGCTGATCCTCGGCGAAAACTCGTTCGGCAAGGGGACGGTGCAGCAGCATCGCAGCCTCGCCAAGGTCTATGACTTCTACGAGCAGCCGCTGGGTCACGTGCAGTACACCATCGCCAAGTTCTACCGTATCGATGGCGGCAGCACCCAGAACAAGGGGGTTGCTCCCGATATCGCCTTCCCGACCGCAGTGGCGCCGGGTGAGACGGGGGAGAGCCGCGAGTTCAACGCCTTGCCCTGGGACAAGATTGCCTCGGCCAGCTACGAGCGACTGGGGGACTTCTCCAGCCTGCTGCCCAAGCTGAAATCGGCCCACGAGGCGCGGATCACCAAGGATCCGGAATTTGCCTATGTGCTGCAGGACATCAAGGAGTATCAGGCGGACAAGGACAAGAAGTCGGTCTCCCTGAACGAAGCCGAGCGGCTGGCTGAACAGGCCAAACAGGACGAGAAGGCGCTGGCGCGAGCCAACGAGCGACTGACCCGTCTTGGCAAGCCGACGGTGAAGAGCCTGGATGAACTGCCGACCGATTTCGAGGCACCTGACGAATACCAGGTGGAAGCGGCCAACATCACGGCGGATCTGGCCACCCTCAGCAAGAAGAGCTGATGCTGGCAACGAAATGACAAGGGCGACTCGGGTCGCCCTTTCTTTTGCCTGAATGCAAACTATTTGACCCTGTCCGAGCCTTGTGACAGCCTCTGACACGTCAATAACAAAGCGTGGAAGCAGACAATAATGACTGAACAACCTCAGGCCATGACGGCCAAATATCGCCAGGATTACCAGGCTCCCCTCTATTGGTGTGACAGTCTGGATCTCGATTTTCAGCTGCAAGAGCCCCTGACCCGGGTCACCGCCATCTCCCGTTTGCGTCGCAGCGGCGATCACAATGAACCCCTGGTGCTGGACGGCGAGGGGCTTGACCTTGTCAGCGTCAGTGTGGATGGCGTGCCCTATCAGCAATACGAGCAGGGAGAGAGCAGCCTGACCCTGTTCAACCTGCCGGCCGAGTGCGTGCTGACCGTGGTCACCGACATTGATCCCGCCGCCAACACGGCGCTGGAGGGGCTCTACAAATCCGGCGATGCCTATTGCACCCAGTGCGAGGCCGAGGGATTTCGTCGTATCACCTATTACATGGACAGGCCGGACATCCTGGCCCGTTACAGTACCCGCATCACCGCAGACAAGGCCAAGTACCCCTATCTGCTCTCCAACGGCAACAAGGTCGCGAGCGGCGATCTGGACGACGGTCGCCACTTCGTGCAGTGGCAGGATCCCTTCCCCAAACCGAGTTACCTGTTTGCCCTGGTGGCCGGTGACTTCGACGTGGAGCGCAACCACTTCATTACCAAAAGCGGCCGCCAGGTGGCGCTCGAGATCTTCGTGGACAAGGGCAACCTGGACCGCGCCGGTTTCGCCATGGAGAGCCTCATCAACTCCATGCGCTGGGACGAGCAGCGTTTCGGCCTCGAGTATGACCTCGACATCTACATGATCGTGGCGGTGGACTTCTTCAACATGGGGGCCATGGAGAACAAGGGGCTCAACATCTTCAACTCCAAGTTCGTGCTGGCCAACCCGGCCACTGCCACCGATGCGGACTACCACGGCATCGAGCGGGTGATCGGCCACGAATATTTCCACAACTGGACCGGCAACCGCGTCACCTGCCGCGACTGGTTCCAGTTAAGCCTCAAAGAGGGACTGACGGTGTTCCGGGATCAGGAGTTCTCCTCCGATCTGGGGTCGCGCGGCGTCAACCGCATCAACAACGTGCGCACCGTGCGCGGTCCGCAGTTTGCCGAAGATGCCGGCCCCATGGCCCACCCCATCCGCCCGGATGTGGTGATCGAGATGAACAACTTCTACACCCTGACCGTCTACGAGAAGGGCTCTGAAGTGATCCGCATGATGCACACCCTGCTGGGGGAGGACGCCTTCCAGGCGGGTATGCGACTCTACTTCGAGCGTCACGACGGCTCTGCTGCCACCTGCGACGACTTCGTGCAGGCGATGGAGGATGCCTCCGGGGTGGATCTCGCTCGCTTCCGCCGCTGGTACAGCCAGTCCGGCACCCCCGAGCTCACCGTGACCGACGAATACGATGCCGAAAGCGGTGTCTATCGTCTGCACGTGAGCCAGCACACGCCGCCGACCCAGGATCAGCCACAAAAGCTGCCGCTGCATATCCCCCTCGACATCGAGCTCTACGATGCACAGGGTGCCGTCATTGCGCTGCAATACCAGGGCAAGGCCATCGGCAATGTGCTGGACGTGCTGGAAGCACAGCAGACGTTCGAATTCGATCGAGTGCCGGTCAGACCGATACCCTCCCTGCTGCGAGACTTCTCCGCCCCGGTCAAGCTGCACTATGACTACAGCGACGAGGCCCTGGCCTTCCTGATGCGTCATGCCCGCAACGAGTTTGCCCGCTGGGACGCCGCCCAGATGCTGATCAACAAGGCGGTGATCGACGGGGTGGCGCGGGTCCAGCACGGGCAGGGGGTTGAACTCTCCCACACCCTGCTGGCGGCCTTTGTCGCCATTCTGGACGAGGCTGCACTGGATCCCGCCCTCAAGGCAGAGATCCTGGCCCTGCCGGGAGAGGCGACCCTGGCCGAGCTGTTCGAGGTGGCCGATATCGACGCCATCCACCAGGTGCGCAACGGGATCCAGACCGCATTGGCCCACGCCTTCGGCGACCGCCTGCTGGCGTGCTACGAGAGCCTGCGTCTGCCGGCTTATCAGGTGGTCCATGCCGACATGGCCAAACGGGCCCTCAAGGGCGTGGTGCTGGGTTATCTGGCGGCGCTGGATGCCGCGAAGGCCGATACCCTGGTGCGCGAGCAGTACGAGGCTGCCGACAACATGACCGACACCCTGGCGGCGCTCCAGGTGGCCAACAGCCATCTGCTGCCGTGCCGCGCCGCGCTCTTGGCCGACTTCGAAGGCAAATGGGCCCATGATGGCCTGGTACTGGACAACTGGCTGCGGTTGGTGGGGGCCAAGCCGGCCAAGGATGTGCTCCATGACGTGAAGCAGGCGATGGCGCACCCGACCTTCAGCATCCGCAACCCGAACCGGCTGCGGGCGCTCATCGGCAGCTTCGCCATGAACAACCAGGTGCAGTTCCACGCCGCCGATGGCAGCGGCTATCGCTTCCTGACCGATCTCTTGATCGAGCTCAACGAGGTCAATCCCCAGGTGGCGTCCCGCCTCATCACCCCGCTTATCCAGTTCAAGCGGCTCGATGAGGGGCGCAAGGCGCTGGTTCGCGCCGAGCTGACCCGCCTGGCCAACCTGGACGGGCTGGCGCGGGATCTGTTCGAGAAGGTGAGCAAGGCGCTGGCACAGTAAGCGCCGCGACGGCGGGCAGGGGAGCCTGGCTTTCCTGCCCGTTTTTCATGGATGACCAGGAGGTGACATGAGGCAATACACTTTTCGGCTCTCCCTTGGCCGCGACGAGATCATGTTGATGTACCAGGGGCAGGTGAACCGCCTGGTGGTACGTACCGAGCAGGGTCTGACCCTGGAGCTGGGGTTGGAGAAAATCCGGCGTTTTGTGTCGGAGAGCGGCGTTCACGGCTACTTTCGACTGAAAACCCAGGACGATCATCGCTTCATTTCCCTGGAACGCATAAATTAACAAAACTTGAACATCAATCCGGGTAATTATCTGCTTTAAGTCACTATCTATCCGGCAAATGGCGCGGCATCCAGTGGGATTTTCTGAATTTTGCCAACTTGGCAAAATTTATCACAACCCAAGCCGTGATCTGTCCCTTGTTTTTAACATCCCGTTATCACCTTTGCTCGCCTTCCTTGATCCAAGCCATTACACTTCGCTGCAACTCTGTACCGGTGGGCATCCTGGGTGGATGTCGCCGTGTCTGTGATGTCGTCCGATAAGGAAACTAGCAATGGCATTGAAAGACGCCCCTACCTCCGTTCTGCTCGAAAACGTTCTCAGTCTGATCCACCAGAAATTGCCGAAAAACAGTGCCTCCCTGGTCGAATGTTTCGTTGCCAAGTTCTACGGCAACATGGCCAGCACTGATCTGCATGACCGCAATGACAGCGATCTCTATGGCGCCGCCCTCAGTCTGTGGAATGCCCTCAACCACCGTACCGGCATCGAGCCCTATATCCGGGTCTACAACCCCGAGCTGACCCGCCACGGATGGCAGTCTCCCCATACCATCGTCGAGATCATCCTGCAGGATTCCCCCTTCCTGGTGGACTCCATCCGCATGGCCCTCAAGCGTCTCAATATCACCGCCCACATGATGCTGCACCAGCCGCTGCACCTGATCCGCGGCGAAGGCGGCAAGATTGGCGCCATCCTGGATCTGGACAACACCGCAGAGCAGACCTCGGTGGAAACCGCCTTCCTCATCGAAATCGATCACCTGACCGGTGAAGAGGAGATGGACGCCCTGACTGCCGAGCTCAACTCGGTGGCGCGGGAAGTGGCCCTGGCGGTGGGAGACTGGCAGCCCATGCTGACGCGCCTGAACGAGATCATCGAGGAGCTGCCCAAACGCAAGAACCCGGTCAGCCAGGCCGAGGTGGACTCCTGCGTCGCCTTCCTCAAATGGGTGGCCGCCCACAACTTCACCCTGATGGGTTATCGTCGCTACGACGTCAAGGCGGTGGAGGGGGATCACGAGATCCTGCCGCAGCCCGAGTCCAGCCTGGGGCTGATGAAGAACTCCATCAAGGACGAAGGCCAGCGCCTCGGCACCATGCCCGCCAGCGCCCGTCACGCGGCCCTCAGTTCCGACTTGCTGATCCTCACCAAGTCCAACAGCAAGTCCCGGGTGCATCGTCCGGCCTATGTGGATTACATCGGCATCAAGCGCTTCGACGAGCACGGCAAGGTGGTGGGAGAGGATCGCTTCATCGGCCTGTATGCCTCCTCCATCTACAACACCAGTGCGACCCAGATCCCCCTCATCAGCCACCGCCTCGAGCGCATCATGGCCGCCTCCGGCTTTGAATCGGGCTCTCATGCCTACAAGGCGCTGCTGAACGTGCTGGAAACCTACCCGCGCGACGAGCTGATCCAGGCCCGTGAAGAGGAGCTGCTGGCCACCGGTCTCGGCGTGCTGGAGATGCAGGAGCGGGACATGCTGCGCCTGTTCGTGCGCCGCGACGTCTACGGCCGCTTCTTCTCCTGCATGGTCTATGTCACCAAGGAGCGCTACAACACGGCGCTGCGGGTCAAGACCCAGCAGATTTTGCAGAAATATTTTGGCAGCAGCATCGATGTGGAGTTCAACGTCTACTTCACCGAGGGCGTGCTGGCACGGACCCACTACATAGTGCGGGTCAACAACAACAACGTGGATGTGGATGTGAACGAAGTACAGAACAACCTGATTGAAGCGGCCCGCAGCTGGGATGACCGCCTGGATTCCGTGCTGCTTTCCCACTATGGCGAGGCCCGCGGTAACGAGCTGCGCCGCCGTTTCAGCACCGCCTTCCCCCGTGCCTACAAGGAAGATGTGCTGCCGGGCTCTGCCGTCGCGGACATCATGGCCCTGGATGGATTGAGCGAGGCCGAGCCGCTTGGCATGCTGTTCTACCGCGCCCAGGAGGAGGAGAACGATCGCCGGGTACGCCTCAAGCTGTTCCACCGAAGCGAACCCATCCACCTCTCCGACGTCCTGCCCATGCTGGAAAACATGGGACTGCGCGTCATCGGCGAGACCCCGTATCAGGTACGGACCCCCACCGGCGAGGTGTTCTGGATCCTCGATTTCTCCATGCTGCTGCGGGGCGAGCAACCGTTCGATCTGGAGCAGAGCCAGCAGCGCTTCCAGCAGGCCTTCGCCGCCATCTGGAACAAGACCCTGGAAGATGACGGCTTCAACCGTCTGGTGCTGGGGGCCGGCCTCACCGGTCGTCAGGTATCCGTGCTGCGGGCCTATGCCAAATACATGCGCCAGACCGGCGTCTCCTTCAGTCAGTCCTATATCGAGGAGACCCTGACCCGTTATCCGGATATCGCAGAGCTGCTGTTCACTCTGTTCGAACAGCGTCTGGATCCGGCCGGCAAGCAGGACGCCAAGGTGCCATCGCAAGATGCCAAGGCATCCGCCAAGCTGCATGAGCAGCTCGCCGCCAAGCTGGATCAGGTCGCCAACCTGGATGACGATCGCATCATTCGCCGCTATGTGGAGATGATCGACGCCACCCTGCGCACCAACTACTACCAGCTGGACAAGGCGGGCAACATCAAGCCCTACATCTCCTTCAAGCTGGCCCCCTCCAGCATCACCGACATGCCGCTGCCGCTGCCGAAGTTCGAGATCTTCGTCTACTCCCCGCGAGTGGAAGGGGTACACCTGCGCTGGGGCAAGGTGGCCCGTGGCGGCCTGCGCTGGTCCGATCGCAAGGAGGACTTCCGCACCGAAGTGCTGGGTCTGGTGAAAGCCCAGCAGGTGAAGAACACCGTCATTGTGCCGGTGGGCGCCAAGGGCGGCTTCTATTGCAAGCAGATGCCGGCAGGCGCCCCCCGTGCCGTCATCCAGGAGGAGGGCAAGGCCTGCTACCGTCTGTTCATCCGCGGCCTGCTCGATGTGACCGACAACATCATCGGCGGCGAGGTGATCCCGCCAAAATCCGTGGTGCGTCACGACGAGGATGACTACTACCTGGTAGTGGCGGCCGACAAGGGCACCGCCACCTTCTCCGACATCGCCAACGAGATAAGCCTCGAATACGGCCACTGGCTCGGCGATGCGTTTGCCTCCGGCGGCTCGGTGGGCTATGACCACAAAAAGATGGGCATCACCGCCCGCGGCGCCTGGGAATCGGTCAAGCGCCACTTCCGTGAGATTGGCATCAACTGCCAGACCACCGACTTCACCTGCGTGGGTATTGGGGACATGGCCGGCGACGTGTTCGGCAACGGCATGCTGCTCTCCGAGCACATCCAGCTGGTGGGCGCCTTCAACCACATGCACATCTTCGTCGACCCGACCCCGGATGCGGCCAGGAGCTTCGTCGAGCGCAAGCGCCTGTTCGAGCTGCCGGGCTCGAGCTGGGATGACTACAACCGTGAGCTCATCTCCAAGGGGGGCGGCATCTTCCTGCGCTCGGCCAAGTCCATCAAGCTGAGCCCCGAGATGCAGACCCTGCTCGGCACTGACAAGGCCAGCATGGCGCCGAACGAGCTGATCAAGGCCCTGCTCTGTCTGAACGTGGACCTGCTCTGGAACGGCGGCATCGGCACTTATGTGAAGAGTGCCCGCGAGAGCGACGCCGACGTCGGGGATCGCAGCAACGACGTGCTGCGAGTCAACGGTCGCGATCTGCGTGCCCGCATCGTGGGCGAGGGTGGCAACCTGGGCTTCACCCAGCTCGGCCGGGTGGAGTACGCGAGCCAGGGTGGTCGCATCAACACCGACTTCACCGACAACGTGGGCGGCGTGGACTGCTCCGACAACGAGGTGAACATCAAGATCCTGCTGAACCAGCTGGTGGCCGCCGGGGATCTGACCCTCAAGCAGCGCAACCAGATGCTCTACGAGATGACGGATGCGGTGGCGCAGGTGGTCATCACCAACGCCTATCGCCAGTCCCAGTCCATCTCGGTCACGGCGTTCCGTGGCGCCGAGCAGCTCAAAGAGCAGCAGCGCTTCATCCAGGGGCTGGAGCGGGAAGGCAAGCTGGACCGCGGCCTCGAGTTCCTCCCCACCGACGAGGAGCTCTCCGAGCGGATGGCGGCGGGGCAGGGGCTGACCCGTCCCGAGCTGGCGGTGCTGGTGGCCTACGGCAAGATGGTGCTCAAAGAGCAGCTCAACTGCCCGGAAGTGACCGACGAGCCCTTCCTCGCCAACATGCTGGTCACCAGCTTCCCGACCCAGCTGCAGCAGCAGTTCGGTGCGGCCCTTGCCCAGCATCCGCTGCGCGGCGAAATCATCGCGACCCGGGTGGCCAACATGCTGGTCAACGACATGGGGCTCAACTTCGCCAGCCGGATGAAGGACGAGACCGGTGCCTCGGTGGCCGAAGTGGCCTGCTGCTTCGCCATGGCCCGCGAGGTGTTCGGCCTCAATACCCTGTGGCGCGACATCGAAGGGTGTGACAACCAGGTGGATGCCAACACCCAGCTCGAGCTGATGTTCTACAGCCGCCGCATTGTACGCCGCGCCACCCGCTGGTTCCTGCGTGCCCGCAACCGCAGCTGGAGCATCGGCGAGAACATCGCCTTCTTCCGCCCGGCCTTCGAGACCCTGGCGGAGCACCTCTACGAGGTGATGGACGAGAGCGAAGTGGCCGAGCACCAGCAGGCGGTCGCGGCCCTGGTGGCCAAAGCGGTACCCGAGCAGATTGCCCGTCAGGTAGCCCACATGAGCAGCCTGTTCTCCTGCCTGGATCTGGCGCAGATCGCCGCGGAGCACAAGACCGACATCCTGCGCGCCGCCAACGTTTACTACCGTCTCGGTGCCAAGCTGGATCTGCACTGGTTCCTCGAGCAGATCAACCATCAGCCGGTGGGCAACCACTGGCAGGCGATGGCGCGGGCCTCCTTCCGCGAAGATCTGGACTGGCAGCAACGCAGCCTCACTTCCGTGGTACTGGAAGGGTGCAAAGAGCAGGGGGAATGCGCTACCATACTGGCCGACTGGATTTCGGAGCATGAGCAGCTCTTGTCCCGTTGGACCCATATGTTGGCCGACTTCAAGACTACCAGCACCCACGAGTTCGCCAAGTTCTCGGTGGCCTTGCGAGAGTTGAACCTGCTCCAGTTGAATTGCCGAACCTCGGCATAACCCCAAAAGCCCCGGCCAGTTGCCGGGGCTTTTTTTAAGGAGCAAGCATGCTGTACCCACTCGCCAGGCATTTCCTGTTCAAACTCAATCCGGAGCAGGCTCACGATCTCTCCATCAAATATTTGCCCCGCCTTCTCGGTACACCGCTCGATTGTTTCTTCCGCAACACCCTGCCAAAACGCCCCGTCACCGTCATGGGGCTTAATTTTGCCAATCCGGTGGGCCTGGCCGCGGGATTGGATAAAGACGGGGAGTGCATCGATGCCTTCGGCGCCATGGGGTTCGGTTTCATCGAGGTCGGTACCGTGACCCCCAGACCCCAGAGCGGCAATGACAAGCCACGTCTCTTCCGGGTGATCCCGGCCGAGGGGATCATCAATCGCATGGGATTCAACAACAAGGGAGTCGATCACCTGGTGGCCAAGGTGAAAGAGGCCAAATATCAGGGGGTGATCGGCATCAATATCGGCAAGAACAAGGACACCCCCATCGAGCAGGGCAAGGATGATTACCTTCTCTGCATGGACAAGGTGTATGACCACGCCGGTTATATTGCGGTCAATATTTCCTCGCCAAACACCCCGGGTCTGCGTCAATTGCAATATGGCGATGCACTGGATGAACTGCTGGCCGCATTGAAACAGCGTCAACAGGAGCTGGCCGAGAAATATAAAAAGTATGTGCCGCTGGCCGTGAAAATTGCCCCGGATCTGTCACTCGATGAAATAGATCAGGTAGCCGCCTCTTTGATCAAGAATCGTATTGACGGTGTCATCGCCACCAATACCACCCTGGAGCGGGAGATGATATATGACATGCCCCATGCCGCAGAGGCTGGCGGGCTTAGCGGTCGTCCGCTCCAGCACAAGAGCACCGAGGTGATCCGCCACCTGGCCAAGGCCCTCGACGGCGCCCTGCCCATTATCGGTGTGGGTGGTATCGACAGCGCCATGGCGGCTCGGGAAAAACTGGCGGCGGGTGCCAGTCTTGTCCAGATTTACAGCGGCTTTATTTATAAAGGGCCGAGTCTGGTCAAAGAGATCGTTACCCATATTTAAAAAATAACCGGTTGCCCTTATTTAACGTTGCTCAAATTCTCGACATGGAATAAAGTCGAGGGACGGCTTAGATAAGGGCACCACCATGTGTATTCAACCCAATGACAATTGGCAGTGGCATTATGACGCTCAGGATGATCGCCTGATGCTGGATTTGTCCGATCGCATGATATTTGCCACCGAATATAAAGGTCGGCAACTTGTTCCCTGTTCTTTCACCACCCAGCCTTTTTGTGTGGATGATGCCGCCCTCTATTACCAGTTGATGGACAAGGCCGCTGAACTCGACTGGAGTACGCCCCACCAGGTCCAGCTGGTCCTCAATGCCATCGCCGTCAGCCGTTTTTATAAACCCCTGATGCCGCAAAGTTGGTTCTTTCATGAACAGCAGGCTCATGTTATTCCAGAGATGGGATCCCTGGTATGGATGGATACGCCCCACGGTCGGGGGGAATTCATGGTCATCGAAGCCGGCGATCAGGCGAGCGTTTGCCTGAACCTGACCGACGAGCTGGTGCTGACCAACAGCAAGACGCTGCCGCGCTTTGCCGTGATCAAGGTGATGAATAACCGGATGCAAGCCAGAGTCCGGGCACAGACACAATATCGGGAAGTGGGCTGACGACGGGGCCGTTATATGGCGACGAATAAGTCCGTTATAGGCCTGCTATATTGGTCTGATATTTAAGCGCTAAGTCTCTCTCTTGTTCCATTATTTGTATTTTCTCCTTCGTCTGGTCGTCACGACCGTTTTCTGCTTGGCCCGGGCAAGATTTTCGAATTCTTTACGAATGTGATGGTAGACCGCTGCCAGCCAAGAGCGGGATCCTGTCGCCCGCAAGGGGGAGGAGAGAGTTTGCCGCGCCTCTTGCCGTTTATATGGCACCTTTGTCCAAGGTTCGAGTGCCGAGTGCGGGCCGATAAGGTATAATGCGGCACTATTTTTATGGCATCCCCGTGAGCGTGATGAAAGAATTTTTTGCAACCTGCCCCAAGGGGCTGGAAAACCTGCTGGCCGTCGAGCTGACCAATCTGGGTGCGGAGCAGGTCCGTGAGACCGTGGCCGGCGTCCACTTCAAGGGCGAACTGGCCATCGGCTACAAGGCCTGTCTGTGGAGCCGCTTTGCCTCCCGTATCGTGCTGGTGCTCTCCGAGTTCCAGATGAACGACGATCTGGACCTCTACCTCGGAGCTCATACCATTCCCTGGGAGGAGCACTTCTCCGGTACCGCCACCATCGCGGTGGACTTTACCGGTACCAACGCCTCCATTCGCAATACCCAGTACGGCGCCCTGAAGATCAAGGACGCCATCGTCGATCGCTTCACCAAGCGCAGTCATGTGCGCCCGGATGTGGACAAGAAGTCCCCGGACATTCGCATCATGGCGCACCTTGGCAAAGGCAAGGCCAATATCACGCTGGACTTGTCAGGCCCGGCGCTGCACCAGCGCTTCTATCGCCAGGGCACCGGCGAGGCGCCCCTCAAAGAGAACCTGGCTGCGGCCATGATTGCCCGCAGCGGCTGGGCTGGCGAGCCCATGATGGACCCCATGTGCGGCTCCGGTACCCTGCTGATTGAAGCGGCCTTCATCGCTGCCGACATGGCGCCTGCGCTGCGCCGTGAGCGCTTCGGTTTCGATCGCTGGCTGCAACACGATGGTGAACTGTGGCAGAGTCTGATGATGGAAGCCCAGGTGCGTGCCAAGCGCGGCATGCAGCGCTGCGAGGTGAAGCTGTTCGGTTGCGATGCGGATACCCGGGTCCTGATGAAGGCCCGTGACAACGCCAAGGCCGCCGGCGTGGCCCATCTCATTACCTTCAAGCAGGCCGATGTCACCAAGCTGGAAAATCCGCTGCCGATGCCGGCTGTGGAAGGAGAGAGCCGTCAGGTCGGCATGCTCATCTCCAACCCGCCCTATGGCGAGCGTCTTGGGGAGTTCCCGGCGTTGCTGGAAGTGCATCAGGCCCTTGGCGATGCCCTGCGCCGCGGCTTCCAGGGGTGGAAGGTCACCATTCTCTCCGCCTCTCCCGAACTCCTGAGCTGCCTGCGCTTGCGTGCCGACAAGCAGTATCGCCTGTTCAACGGCGCCCTCGAGTGCCAGCTGCGCAACTATCAGATCGCCCTCGATGCCGTTGCTTCCCAGAAAGAGGTGGCCCAGGACTTTGCCAACCGTCTGCGCAAGAATCTGAAGACCCTCGAGAAATGGGCGAGCAAGGAGAACCTCGATTGCTACCGCCTCTATGACGCGGACTTGCCGGAGTACAACGCTGCCATCGACCGCTATCAGGATTATCTGGTGGTACAGGAGTACGCGGCGCCCAAGGACATTCCCGCCCAGAAGACCCGCCAGCGTCTGCTGGACATGGTGCAGGCCGCCATCAAGGTGACCGGCATGGACGGCGAGAAGGTGATCCTGAAGGTGCGCGAGCGCCAGGAAGGCAAACAGCAGTACCAGAAGCTCTCCGAAGAGCAGCACCGGATGGAGGTGCAGGAGTACGGTGCACGCCTCTGGGTCAACCTCTACGACTATCTGGACACCGGCCTCTTCCTCGACCACCGCCAGACCCGCCGCATGCTGGGCCAGATGGCTCGGGGCAAGCGCTTCCTGAACCTCTTTGCCTACACCGGCAGTGCCACCGTGCACGCGGGGCTCGGCGGCGCCCGCGAAACCACCACGGTGGACATGTCGCGCACCTACCTCAACTGGGCCCAGGACAACATGCGCCTCAACTCGCTGGTGGGCCGCGAGCACAAGTTCGTGCAGGCGGATTGTCTGAAGTGGTTGTCGGAAGCCGACGAGCAGTACGACCTCATCTTCATCGATCCGCCCACCTTCTCCAACTCCAAGCGGATGGACGAGAGCTTCGACGTGCAGCGGGATCACCTGCTGTTGATGCAGCACCTCAAGCGCCTGCTCGCGGCGGACGGCACCCTGGTCTTCTCCAACAACAAGCGCCACTTCAAGATGGACTTGGCCGGCCTTGACGCCATCGGTCTCAAGGCGCAGAACATCACGAACAAGACCCGGCCCAAGGACTTCGAGCGCAACCAGCATATCCACAACTGCTGGATCATCACCCACGCCGAGGCACAAGGCTGATGCTGACCCTGTTTCACACCGACGGCTGCCACCTGTGCGAACAGGCGTGGGCGCTGGTGGAACAGGCCGGGATGGCCGCGCAGACCCGCCGCTGCGACATCCTGGAGGAGGAGGCCTGGCTCGAGGCTTACCGGGTGCGCATCCCGGTGCTGCAAGACAGTGCCGGCCGGGAGCTGGGCTGGCCTTTCACCCTGGGAGAGCTGCAAGGCTGGCTGGCACAGGGGTGAGCAGGATTTGACGACAAAACGGGGGCAGACTCACGCTGCCGCCCGTTTTTTCATAAGCAACAAGGAACAAACATGGCTCTTTTGACATTGCACGGCGCGTCCCTGTCGTTCAGTGATTTTCCGCTGCTCGACCATGCCGAGCTCACCATAGAGCGGGGCGAGCGCCTCTGTCTGGTGGGTCGCAACGGGGCGGGCAAGTCTACCCTGATGAAGGTGATTGCCAGCGAACTGCCGCTGGACGACGGCCGTCTGGTGTTGCAACAAGATTTGAAAGTGACCCGCCTCGAGCAGGATCCGCCCGCCTCGAGCGAGATCACCGTGTTCGATTACGCCGCAGAAGGGCTGGCCGGGGTAGGGGAGCTGCTCAAGCAGTACCACCATGTCTCCCACGCCCTGGCGCACGACCCTTCCGATGCCAACATTCGCACCATGAGCCAGTTGCAGGAGCAGCTCGACTATCAGAACGGCTGGCAGTACGAGACCCGCATCAATCAGGTGCTGACACTGCTTGATCTCGACCCTGATGTGACGCTCGACAGTCTGTCTGGCGGCTGGCTGCGCAAGGTGGCCCTGGCCCGCGCGCTGGCCTGCGATCCGGATCTGCTGCTGCTGGACGAGCCGACCAACCACCTGGACATCGATGCCATCAACTGGCTGGAAGAGTTTCTCAAGGATTTTCGCGGTGCCATCGTCTTCATCTCCCACGACCGGGAGTTCATCCACAAGCTGGCGACCCGGATCATCGATCTGGACCGCGGCGTGATCACCTCCTGGCCCGGCAACTACGACGAGTACCTGCAGGGCAAGGAGGAGTGGCTGCGGGTCGAGGAGCTGAAAAATGCCGAGTTCGATCGCAAGCTGGCCCAGGAAGAGGTGTGGGTACGCCAGGGGATCAAGGCCCGCCGTACCCGCAACGAGGGACGAGTGCGTGCCCTCAAGGCGATGCGCATGGAGCGCACCCAGCGCCGTGAGCTGCAGGGCAAGGCCAAGCTGCAGCTGGACGAGGCGGGCCGCTCCGGCAAGCTGGTATTTGAAAGTGAAGGCTTGGGTCTCGACTTTGGCGATCGCACCCTGTTTCAGGGGCTGGATCTGCAGGTGCTGCGTGGCGACAAGATTGCGCTGGTCGGCCCCAACGGCTGTGGCAAGTCGACCCTGATCAAGCTGCTGCTCGGCCAGCTCGAGGCAACCCGCGGCTCGGTGCGTCAGGGCACCAACCTGGAAGTGGCCTATTTCGATCAGTACCGCGAGCAGCTCGACCCCGAGAAGACGGTGGTGGACAACGTGGGCGAAGGCAAGCAGGAGGTGATGGTGCGCGGCCGCTCCCGTCACATCCTCGGCTACCTGCAGGACTTCCTGTTTGAGCCAAAACGGGCACGCACCCCGGTGAAAGCCTTGTCAGGGGGCGAAAAAAACCGTTTACTGTTGGCCAAATTGTTCTTGAAGCCCAGTAATTTACTGATCCTCGATGAACCAACCAACGACCTGGATGTCGAAACGCTGGAACTGCTGGAAGAGCTGCTGGCGGACTATCCCGGTACCCTGCTGCTGGTGAGCCACGATCGTCGTTTCATCGACAATACCGTGACCGGTTGCTGGTTGTTTGAAGGGGATGGGCGGATCAGTGATTATGTGGGGGGCTATGCCGACATGACGGCCACCCGTGCCCAGCAGCAGTCTCAGCTGGCCGCACAGCAGGCGGTGAAGCAGCCCCAGAGCAAGGCGCCAGAGCCTGTCGTGACGCAGGCGCCGGTCGCGGCAAAACAGAAGAAACTCTCTTACAAGTTGCAGCTGGAGCTGGATAATCTGCCAGCCCGGCTGGAACAGCTGGAGGCGGAGCTGGATGCCCTGCAGACGGAGATCAACCACCCCGGTTTCTTCTCCCTGCCTGCGGAGCAAACCCAGACCAAACTGGATGCCCTGAATGCCGCAGAGGCGGCATTGGAACAAGCCTTCTCCCGCTGGGAGGAGTTGGAAGCGTTGAAACATCAGGACTAAGGAAGTAGATGAAAAAGCAATTATCCATGCTGGCCATTCTGGTCAGCGCCAGCCTGAATGCCCAGGCGGCACAAAGTCCCTTTTTCACCATTGTCGATGCGTCCGACAAGGGTTACGCCAGCGGGATCAGCGGCGACGGCAACGGGCTCATCGGGATCAACACCAAGAACAACATGGCCGAGCACTTCTCGACCGTGCGCTTCGCCGACTTCCTGGTTGACCGCTTCCGCTTCGAGCAGGGCTGCATGCTCTCCAACTCGGTCTGCAACTCCTTCTGGAACGACAACAGCAACTTCGCCTACCAGTGGCGTCGTGACTTCCTCGATGGTGTCGACCAGCGCAACAACGTAGGTTACGTGCAACTGGGCGAGACCGACGGTCTGGTGACCGCGCTGGGTGACGTACCCGGCACCCGGGCGGGCTACAAGATGAGTGGCAAGGTGCGTACCGCCTTTGCCGTGGTCGAGGAGGGCAACCCCGTCGAGCTGAAGGATGGCGCCGGCACTCACAGCCTGAGCGTGCCGACCAGCATCAAGAAGCTGGACAACGGCCAGTATCTGGTGACCGGTACCGCCGCCACCGGCAAGAACATCGCCGTCAACTCCGAAACCTACAACTGGTGCTTTGCCGGCAACGACGGCCAATACGGTGACTACCGCTACTGCCCGGGCCTCAACACCCAGGCGAG
This sequence comes from Aeromonas sp. R5-1, assembly GCF_040908265.1. Classification (NCBI taxonomy): domain Bacteria; kingdom Pseudomonadati; phylum Pseudomonadota; class Gammaproteobacteria; order Aeromonadales; family Aeromonadaceae; genus Aeromonas; species Aeromonas sp. R5-1. The sequence goes on along the minus strand of NZ_JBFODJ010000059.1, from coordinate 8,397 downwards.
CTTCTGGCTGGTCAACAGTACCGGTACCTTCAACAAGCTGCTGCAGGCCAACGAGTATGCCCGGGGCCGCAACGAAGTGGTGCAGACCGCTTCCGCGCTCGGCGTGGGCAAATTCAACGGCACGCTGTATGGGGTAGGGTACTCCTCCACCGGCGAGATCGGCACCAACTACCTGGATGGCCGCAACCTGGCCGCCTACTGGACACTGGATCTGGATGGCAGCAAGGTAGGGACCACCCAGATCATCCCGCTGGCCGAAGGCGAGCCCGGCAAGGATGACGCCAAGCTGCAACACAGCTGGGCCGTGGGGGTCAACGACAACGGTTATGTGGTCGGCAACCAGCTCTATCGTATCAACAAGGGCCAGAACCGCCCGGTGGAGATGTTCGTGTTCAACCTGAACACGCCGACCACCAACGCCGTGGTTTCCCTGCAGGACAAGCCGCTCAGCGGCTCCGGCTCGGAAGCGGCCGCCATCAACAACCACAACATGGTGGTTGGCTGGCGTGACTCCCGTCATCAGACCCAACCCGTGGTCAACGGCACCAACCGCATGCAGGAAGGCTTCCTGCTCAACGCGGCGACCGGCAACAACTGGTACCTGAACGATCTCATCTGCGGTCTGGATGATGCGGGTGCCAAACAGTGTGCCCAGAACGGTTACTACTACCACATCGCTTATGCCAGCGGCATCAGCGAGAATGGGACTGTGGCCGCAACCGCCTATCGCTACAACAGCGAGAGCGATCTGAACAACCGCACCAACGCTACCGTGGTCAGCGTCAAGCTGGCACCGGTCGTGACCGACTACAAGAACAACGATCCGGCCGGTTATGTGGTCGCCAACGCACCGGTCAACAACCAGACCGGTCAGGATGGCGGCAGCGGTGGTGGCAGCCTGTTCTGGTTGACTCTGCTGGCCCTGCCATTCGCCTGGCTGCGCCGTTTCCAGCGCTAAAAAGTTGTGTCACTAAAAATTAATGCGGTTCAGTGTCTTGTGTCACAATGACCGGATAGCATGAAATTTTTTGTTTGACCCTGCCAACCCCCTGGGGTAAAGATGAAAGCGACCGATGAAAAATTGGTCGCTTTTTTTGTTCCACGGAAGAGGGTCGTAGATGATGAAGAGACAAAAACGGGACCGTCTGGAAAGAGCTCGTGCTCGTGGTTATCAGGCTGGCGTAGTCGGCAAACAGAAAGAAGCGTGTCCGTACCAGTGCCTGGATGCCAGGGGCCATTGGCTTGGTGGTTGGCGCGATGCCATGGAAGGGCGAGGCTCAGGCCTCTTCATGAAGTAACCGATACTTCATCACTCATTACATTACAAAAGGAAAGGGGCCATCGTGGCCCCTTTACGTTGCTCTGCTCACCCAGGAGCAGGATCAGAATGCGGTGGTGTCTTTGAACAGGCCCACTTTCAGATCGGTGGCGCTGTAGATGGGGCGACCATCCACTTCCACGACGCCATCGGCAATGCCCATGACCAGTTTGCGGTTGATGACGCGCTTGAAGGTGATCTTGTAGGTGACCTTCTTGGCCGTCGGCAGGATCTGGCCGGTGAACTTGACTTCACCTACACCCAGCGCACGTCCTTTGCCAGGACCCCCTTTCCAGCCCAGGAAGAAGCCGACCAGCTGCCACATGGCATCCAGGCCCAGGCAGCCGGGCATGACGGGATCGCCGGGGAAGTGGCAGTCGAAGAACCAGAGATCCGGCGTGATATCGAGTTCAGCCAGGATTTCACCCTTGCCGTGCTCGCCGCCATGGTCGTTGATCTTGACGATGCGATCCATCATCAGCATGTTGGGGGCGGGCAGCTGGCTGTTACCTTCACCAAATAATTCGCCACGGCTGCAGGCAAGCAGCTCTTCACGGGTAAAGGACTCTTTGCCTTGTTCGCACAGGGAGAGGCGGGGATCAGTGGTGTCGTTATCTAGGGTCACGCTGTTTATCCTTCATATGGGTCAAAGCCGGGCCAATTTAGCTTACAGATGTTCGCCAAACAACTCCGATCACTTCATTTAACGGCCAAGCAGCCGGTCCAGCAGGCTGCGCAGCAGGCCGCCACTCTTGGTTGCCGTGCCATTGAGTTCGTCAAGTCTCTCCTGGATGCGACCAAACAGGGTATCCGGCATGTCCGGTTCGCCAGCGACGCAGCCGGTGAGCAGCTCGATTGCCTCTTCCACGTGATCCACCGGGTGGATGTGGAACTGGCCGGCCTCTACTGCCGCGATCACTTCATCAGAGAGGTTGAGCTGCTGGGCGTTGGTGCCGGGCAGCAGAATGCCTTGCTTGCCGGTGAGGCCGTGGATCTTGCACACCCGGAAGAAACCCTCAATCTTCTCGTTCACGCCACCAACGGCCTGCACATTGCCGAACTGGTCGACCGCACCAGTCACGGCGAAGTGCTGATAGATGGGCTGGCGGGCGAGGGCAGAGAGCAGGGCACACAGGCCGGTCAGGGAGGCGCTGTCACCATCGATCTCGTGGTATGACTGCTCGAACACCAGGTTGGCCGAGAGCGGCGAGGGGTTCTCTGCGCCGAACTTGTTGGAGAGGTAGCCGTGGATGATCATCATGGCCTTGGCGTGAATGTGCCCGGCGAGCTCCGCCTTGCGCTCGATGTCAGCAACATCGCCATCCCCGAGGTGGACGGTCGCGGTGAGGCGTACCGGCTCCCCGAAGTCATAGGGATGGCCGGCCACCTGGATGACGGAAAGCCCGTTGATCTGGCCAACCTCTTCACCGTCGGTCTGCAGCAGGATCTGGCCGTCGATGACACCCTGATCCGATTGCTCCACCAGATAGTTGAGGCGGTAATCCTGTTCTTCCAGGGCGAGCAGGATATGTTCGTCAGTGACGCAGATCGCTTCCAGCTCGCGGGCCAGGCTGTCGGCCATGCGCATGATGGCGCCGAGCTGTACCTCGGAGAGGGATAGCCACTCCTGGTGGTCACACAGGCGGCTGGCATGGCGACAGAGGGCGAGGAGGGCACCTGGGGTGAAATCCAGCAGCGCCCAGCGCGCTCGCAGCCAGGCGAGATATTGCAGGAAGGCGGGGAGATCTTCCTCGATGTTCACTTCGGAGACCAGATCGGCACGCAGGAAGATGCGCTCCGCCATGTCCCTGTCCAGCATCTGGAATTCCGCCACGTCCAGCCTGTCACCGACCAGGATCAACTTGAACCGGATGGGGGTCGCCTCCGGGGTGAAGAACGGCGTCAGCGTCTTGCCTTCCTGATAGGCATTCCAGTCCAGCTCGCCTTTTTGCATGGCGTTCTTGAGCTTGAACCAGAGATGAGGCTGATCCAGCAGCTCATCAAGCTGCAGTATCAGGTAACCACCGTTGGCTTCCCGCAGCAGACCAGGTTCCAAAAGGTGCTGGTTGGCGTAAACGGAGCCTTGTTCCGTCTGATAGTTGATGGAACCGAACAAGGTATCCCAGTTCAGGTCACGGCCGTAGACGACAGGGGCTTGCTGATCCTCATGATGGATCAGCAGGTTGATGAGCACCGGGTGCTGGAACTCGAGGCCCTGGGCGACATGGGCGGCCAGATCGGAGAGGAAATCCACGATCTTGGGGTCGTTGTTCTGTTTGCGGATGATCCGGGTGACCAGCCGCTCGGCGTCGAGATGGTGGCTCATCAGCTTGAGCAGCTCACCGACCATTTCGCAGAACTCGAAACCCGAGCCCGGTTGCAGGCGCAGCCAGATGGGCTTGAAAGGGTTGTTGAGATTCTCGGTATAACAGAGATCGAACAGGTCGCCATCCTTGCCATTCGAAGAGGCGATCAGGGTCTGGCAGACATTCTCGTAATCTGCACCGGGGAAACCGTTGAGGATCATGACCGGGCAGTCACCATCAAAACTGGCCAGCCGTTTGATACCCGAAATCGCTCTGGGTTGCAGGGCGGCAAACGGAATGGGGTCGAGTTCGCCAAGTGTGGGGAACTGCTCAATCGAGAAAGCGGGTTTTAATTGTTCTGATGTTAATTCAGCCACTTAAGACATCCGGTCGGGGATAGGATCAATTGCCACCATTATACACAGTTCGGTTGAGGGTGACAGAATACCAAGATATTTCATTTAACATAATATACATTATGCGCGGTATGGTCAGGCCCGCTCAGTGGAGACAGAAACACAGCCGCCGCAAGGGCTACCGCCGTGCCAGCTCCTTTCGAATACTTCGCCAGGATATCGTACCAAGCCTGTTTCAGCTCGGGATCCGTGGCCCTGACTGCCGCCAGACTTATCAGCACTTCTTGGACGTCTAGGCCGATTTCCTCGGCAATCTTTTTTGCAGTGGCATCAGTAAGTTGCATCTTCCCAGTGGTGAGGCTGGAGATATGTGACTTGGTAAAACCAAGCTCGGCAGCAACTTGCTGATACTGGCTAAACTTTTTGGCCCTCATATAGGCTTGAATAAGCGCTTTAGAGTCCATGTTTCTGTCTCCTGAGTGGTTAGACAATCGGCCCATCATACTCATTTTCTGCCCAAATGCCTCGGTTGTCAGTGCGCTAATTAACTGACCTAATGTAGTCAGTTCATTAGCTTGCTGACTAACCTATGACCCACTCTAGCCCACAAAACCCGGATCTGCCTGCGCTCATCGAGCGCAAGGTCTATTGGCAGGCAGAGCCGACTGGCGATTACTCCGCCTGCATCGCGGGTCAGGTCGAGATGTTCCGCGACCTGCATGAGCTGCGGGTCTATCTGTCGATGACGTACCCCGATACCGTGTTCGAACTGGTGGAGGTCACCGAGGACACGTGGCGCGGCTTCTATGACCAGGGAGTGTTTTTCGATGACTGGTCATAACTCCGTGATGCCGATAAATGGGGTTATCGGCAACAAAACCCTGATCGACTATCTGTCCTTCACCTGGGCGCCGACCGAGTTGATCCAGATGAAGGAGCTTGCCAAGCAAGGTGCGCTCTTGAAGGCTATCCCGCGCTTCGATACCAAGGTGAAGGCCCTGCAAGCGGCCATTTCTGAACCCCCTGTCGAGGGGCTGCGTTATCTCTGGAAGCGTCCGGTTGGCTTCGCTCCCCTCGCCCGTTTTGACAAGGTGACAGAACGCCTGTGCGGCAAGGCCGAACGGCTGGGGGTCTCCCCTACCCCAACGGTTGAATATGACAAGACCACTGAGCGGTTAAGCCTCCAGGGGGTGCCTAAGTCCCCTGCCCCTGTCGTGACGCTATCCATGACCGAAATGATGGAGCGTGCTTTGCATTCCGGTTACAAGGCCCGTGCCGACATTCGTAAGGAGTTGAAGGCGGTCTGCACTGCCCTGCTCAAGTTCTCCGAGTTCGAGGTTGTCGAGGGTGCCAAGTATTGGGAAGCCTACAACGACTTGATCGACTGCTACGGCGTCCAGTTCCTGGATGCCCTCTGCTGCAACGAGCTGGAGCTGTGGTTAGAGGAGCTGAATACCCGCATTGGTGTCCCCATCCCCGAGCCGCGCTTCACGATGTGCCCTCGCCGCTCTGGCCTGCACGGTTACGCCAACTCGGCGGACCTGCTGTGTGACGGCATCCCCTGCGGCCTGATTGGCTGGGGTGCGGCAAACCATGGTTGCATGGTGAGTTTTTCCGGTGTGGGTTGTGCCGCCCTGGATTTCCAGGCTTTGCATGATGTTATCTCTCACATTCCAGGCGTGCGCATCACACGGGTGGATCTCGCCCTGGATGACTACAGCGGCGAGCACATCACCTACCAGGGTGCCATTGCCGGCGCGGAAGCCGGCGAGTTCCATCCCCAGCGGGGCCGCGCTCCGTCCTGGATGAAGATTGAATCGGGTGAGTTCGTGATCACCGAGGTTGCCAAGGGCATCGCCAAGCGCTTTGGCATGGTACCGACCAAGGGCTGCTCGTTCTACGTGGGCAGCCGCATCAACGGTAAGTGCGCCCGGGTATACGAAAAGGGCAAACAGATGCAGTCGGCAGAGTATCCGAATTGGGTGCGCGCCGAAGGCGAGCTGCACAATAAGGACCGCATTATCCCGCTGGACGTCCTGGTAAACCCAGACCCCTATTTTGCGGGGATGTATCCGCAATTTGATAAATGGCTGGCTGCTATCCAGGAAGCGGAAATAAAGCCCGTCAGACTGACCACCTTTAAAAACAAGTTCAAAACGTCCAGGGACAACGCTGTATTTAATATGTCCCGCATGGCGGGTCGCCTTGTTAATTGGTTAGCGAACATCGAGGGATTATCGCCTGAGAAGATTGTTAACCAATTAACTGCGCACCTGGAAGAAAGTGATATTCCGGCGCGATTAAGAATGCCGCTCCCTCCTGACTTGGACGAGCTGCCTGTATTTTCGACCTAACCAAGGTTCTTCAACGAGGTAATAACTATGTCTATTTTGTCCAGTGTGCTGGTCACTCGCGTGACCCATGGCTACGGTGTTTCACGCAAGTCTGGCGCTCCGGTGCCTTACGACTTTGCCCAGGTCGAATACCTGGCTCCGGCAAACAACGTCAACAAGCCGGAGTGCAATATCAACTCCTGGGGCTATGAAGTTCGCCAGTTGTCCCTGCGCAATGATGCGCCCACTATCAAGGAGATGGCTGATTGCCCCAAGTTGGTGGCGATTGACCTTATTCTGGAAGCGGATCCCCAGAATCCGACCCGTAACGTTGTCGTCGGCTACCAAGCATCTAAAAAGCCTCTGTAAACAACCAGCGCCAACGAGGAGGAGGAGCGAGGGCGCGCAGCGACCGACGACGAGGGCGCAATAATGATTTGCCTAGATATTACCTCCGAAGGATATACCCGCCTTTCAGAGGGGGATTCATGTCAATACGTGCTCCTGACTGTCCAGGAGCACACCAAACTCACCGATATATCTAATTGGTTCCAATTCGATATATCGGTTGTGGGAATTGCCTTTAGCTCTGGGATTGTTATTTGGGCTTTGGGTTTAAAACTGGGCGCTATTGCCCGTGTCATTGTAGGTGCAAAAAGAGGATAAACGAGTATGCGTAACTATTTCCGTAATGGCTGTACATGTACAGGACCTTAAGCGTTGAGTCCCTTTAAAACTCCTTCCAAGGTCCTGTTCTGTATCGATTTTCTCTGCTTGGTTCGGCAAGCGTTCTTGGCCAAATAATCAGCTGCCCATTCCAGTCTTTCCCTTATTTCTGTCAGCGCTCTATGGGCCACTGCTTCCAATAGCGGCAACCACCATGTCGTACTGTTCTTTGACGCTTTCAACATCGATAGCTTCCCTGTCATCACACTCTGCGCGACCCGCCTTTTCATCACCAGCGACAGCAAACTCGTCCACACCAATCCCTCGGCGATGGCTTTCTCCCCCGTCACAAACCCCTTGAGCCGGTTGTGCGATTTCCACTCTTTAAATAACAACTCCACCTGCCAACGGCAGCGATACAGGCTCATCACCTGCTCTGCTGACCATGCCGCTCGCGGCAGGTTGGTCATCCACAAGCAGAACCGCTTTTCCTCGGCAAACCAGCGTCGGATCAAGCGGTACTCGACCTTGCCGGACTTCACCACCATATCCAGCACCTCGGCCCGACAGCGCCGCCGTCCTGCCTCTTTCAGTGACAGTCCCGCCAGTTTTGGCACTTCCCGCCCATCACCGCGCCAGGCCTGGATTATCTTGGGGTTCAGGCTTTGCGTTCCTCGCACCAGATAAAATCCGCCAGCGTCGTTCACCTGCTCAAACCAGGCCCTGTCAATGTAACCCGCGTCAGCCAGCAGCAGGCAGTTGGCCAGCTTGTGAGCCTCAGGGAGAAATTGCCGCTCCCCTGCGGTATCGGCAGACACACTCATGCACAGTGGGCTCTGCTCCGACAGAGACATGGTCATATGGCACTCGATAGCCGCCGGACTGATGGTCTTGAACCGGCCGGGAAAGTCAGCCGCCAGACGCCGGTGCACCGCGAAGGAGGTGCCATCGTGCAATAACACCTGCTTGAACGCGCCGAGGGAGGCCGCTTTGAGTTGATGGTCGATACGCAAGGCGATGGCCCGTTCGACCAGCGCTTTCATAAACAGGGCAAAGCTCTCTTTACGCAGCTGATTGTGAAACGGTTTGTAAGAAACCTGATGCTCTTTCGTCAGCTGCAAGGCATTGAAATGACGGTGTAAGCTGGCAATGTCATTGACCTGGTCGCCCCCCATGGCCCGCAACAGTGCAGGTACGAGCATGGCAGGGGTAATGGCGCGCTGACGCAGACAAAACTTGCAGAGCCGAGCAATGCGCTCGAGTGCGGCGGGAGCCAGGAGTTGCTCCAGATAGTGATTAGCATTAATAATGGTCATAGGCTTCGCGCGTGTTGATTTTGTTTGGCGATAAAATTAGATCACAAACGAAGCCTTTTTTATATCTATTTCAATTGGTTGGCGCTAAAGATCCTGTACATG
>NZ_JBFODJ010000058.1:0-15233 GCF_040908265.1 Aeromonas sp. R5-1 | reverse complement strand
CATGTACAGGACCTTAAGCGTTGAGTCCCTTTAAAACTCCTTCCAAGGTCCTGTTCTGTATCGATTTTCTCTGCTTGGTTCGGCAAGCGTTCTTGGCCAAATAATCAGCTGCCCATTCCAGTCTTTCCCTTATTTCTGTCAGCGCTCTATGGGCCACTGCTTCCAATAGCGGCAACCACCATGTCGTACTGTTCTTTGACGCTTTCAACATCGATAGCTTCCCTGTCATCACACTCTGCGCGACCCGCCTTTTCATCACCAGCGACAGCAAACTCGTCCACACCAATCCCTCGGCGATGGCTTTCTCCCCCGTCACAAACCCCTTGAGCCGGTTGTGCGATTTCCACTCTTTAAATAACAACTCCACCTGCCAACGGCAGCGATACAGGCTCATCACCTGCTCTGCTGACCATGCCGCTCGCGGCAGGTTGGTCATCCACAAGCAGAACCGCTTTTCCTCGGCAAACCAGCGTCGGATCAAGCGGTACTCGACCTTGCCGGACTTCACCACCATATCCAGCACCTCGGCCCGACAGCGCCGCCGTCCTGCCTCTTTCAGTGACAGTCCCGCCAGTTTTGGCACTTCCCGCCCATCACCGCGCCAGGCCTGGATTATCTTGGGGTTCAGGCTTTGCGTTCCTCGCACCAGATAAAATCCGCCAGCGTCGTTCACCTGCTCAAACCAGGCCCTGTCAATGTAACCCGCGTCAGCCAGCAGCAGGCAGTTGGCCAGCTTGTGAGCCTCAGGGAGAAATTGCCGCTCCCCTGCGGTATCGGCAGACACACTCATGCACAGTGGGCTCTGCTCCGACAGAGACATGGTCATATGGCACTCGATAGCCGCCGGACTGATGGTCTTGAACCGGCCGGGAAAGTCAGCCGCCAGACGCCGGTGCACCGCGAAGGAGGTGCCATCGTGCAATAACACCTGCTTGAACGCGCCGAGGGAGGCCGCTTTGAGTTGATGGTCGATACGCAAGGCGATGGCCCGTTCGACCAGCGCTTTCATAAACAGGGCAAAGCTCTCTTTACGCAGCTGATTGTGAAACGGTTTGTAAGAAACCTGATGCTCTTTCGTCAGCTGCAAGGCATTGAAATGACGGTGTAAGCTGGCAATGTCATTGACCTGGTCGCCCCCCATGGCCCGCAACAGTGCAGGTACGAGCATGGCAGGGGTAATGGCGCGCTGACGCAGACAAAACTTGCAGAGCCGAGCAATGCGCTCGAGTGCGGCGGGAGCCAGGAGTTGCTCCAGATAGTGATTAGCATTAATAATGGTCATAGGCTTCGCGCGTGTTGATTTTGTTTGGCGATAAAATTAGATCACAAACGAAGCCTTTTTTATATCTATTTCAATTGGTTGGCGCTAAAGATCCTGTACATGATAGCAGGCTAGACACCCGTGAACTTATCGAGCACGGCAAGGCCGCGCGGGGTAAGGGAGCCATCGAAACGCAGATGATCCTGAACCATAAAACCGCGATCGAGTTACTGGTCGAAAACATCGACAGTGCCGAATTTAACCGCTACACCCTGATGAACTTGCACAGCGCCCTGGCGGAAAACTTGCTACCCAACCCTGCCGATGAGGGGCGCATTCGCCAACATGCTGTCGACATCAGTAAAAGTATCTATCGCCCGTTATCCACGGCACAACAAATCGAAGAGGTGCTGGACGAGGTGCTGAGCAAAGCCAATCAGATCCACGATCCGTTTGAACAATCGTTTTTCATGATGGTGCACTTGCCCTACCTACAACCTTTTGCCGACATCAATAAACGCACTTCCCGCTTGGCCGCGAATCTCCCCCTGTTTCGTGGCAACCTCTGCCCGCTCACCTTCCTCGATGTACCAGAACAGGCCTACAGCCGCGCCACCCTCGGTGTGTACGAAATGGCCCGCATCGAACTGCTACGCGACCTGTACGTGTGGGCTTATGAACGTTCAACCCAAGAATATCTTGCCATCAAGCGGGATCTCGCCGAACCTGACCCACTTCGCCTAGCATGGCGGGATCTTATCAAACAGACTGTCCGTGGGGTCGTCACGTCGATCCAACTTGATCCACTCAGCACCATTGAACAAGCGGTGTCAGAGAACGTCCCGCAGCAAGAGCGATCGGCCGTACAGGCACTGATTGTTGAAGAGTTGCGAAGGCTGCATGAAGGTGTTCTGGCACGCTATGGTTTACGGCCCTCGGAGTTTATCGCGTGGAAAGCGCAACATGGGCGCTGATTGATACTGTGACAATCGTCGAGTTGAGTATCTATTAAGGTATTCCATAGTGCGGTGCTCTATGCCGAGGACATCATCATGAGTTACCAAAGCCTGGCAGCCACCACTGCCAATATCACAGAGCTCAGACGCAATCCAATGGGGACCATCAAAGAGGGAAAAGGCGATGCCGTCGCCATCCTCTATCGTAACGAGCCAGCATTCTATTGTGTGCCGCCTGAGCTCTACGCCTACTATCTGGAACTGGCCGAAGATGCCGAGCTGAACCGTATTGTCGATGAGCGAGTCAAACGGTCGGAGTTCGTCAGCGTCAACCTGGAGGACCTATGATTTAGAATCCCATCCTTGACATCACTACCCTCAGCTCTTGCAAGTCAACGTTGATCAAGCGCGGGCTGGAGATCAACGCTACGATGCCCCTTATTGTCATCGCAGCATTAGTCGCGTCATGGCCCTCCTCCCCTCATTGTGTGAGCGAACTGGCAGCGCCTGCTGATCTGGGCCCCGGTGTAGTAATAAAGGGGAATTCACTTGGGCGCTTCCGATGGAGACGAACCACTGAAAAGCAAAGGCCGTCAGGCGGCATTCCTGTCTGACTCATCCATCCGGGGTTTTCAGCGTCCAATTTTGACCACCCTGGAGTGTGTGCAACCATCCGATTTTTGGATCGAAGATCCATCAGCAGCTTGTTGTCGTGCTCGGACTTCATGCGGTAGGCTGCGCCCGGCGGCAAGACGTTAGCCTAGTGGTTCATGTCGATGATGACGCAGGGATGGCCGCCACCCGCCGGTTAAACTCGGCAAACTCTTCAGCATTATCTTCCCAACGCTCAATGCTGGCCGCCAGCAGGTCTAACAGCTGGACGTTGTTATCGTAGTCATCCACCAGCTCATCTATCAGTGCCAGCGCACTTTCGTAGTCATGCTGGTTGTCGATATGGGTGAAGTAGGGCAGCTCGGCCAAGGCCTCTCGGAGCTGTACCAGAATGGGTTTCAACATGTCAGAGTTACCTTGTTGGTTGCGCCCCCCCGTTTTCGATAACACTGGGGACCTGTCCAGTTTAGATCTTCAATGGAGGTGGCTGCTTGGTATGACACCATCACTGCATTTGCAAATTTTCCCGAGAAACCTCGGCTAGATTGGCAAAATTTCGTGCTCATCAATTCAAGAAGGTATTTAAAGAAGCGAACGCGGGTGCGAACTTGGGAGCTCCCGTGAAGCGATCGCAACAATCATGGACTCACTGACAGAGACGATCAACCGACGCACCATCGCTGCCTTGGCTTTTGTTGCGCCAACCCCAGTGCACTCCTGCTGAAACTCGTTACACCTTGTTTTAATGGCCCCTTGAATCGAAAGTGCGACACCCATACCTGAGGATCAAGGTTAAATACCGCCTTTAGCGTGTGAAAAACATTTACCGCCTAAAACAGGTAAATATTGATATACCTGCCACAGCGTGTAAATTAAAAGAAATTACGCTACCAGGTAAGTCAAATCATGAAAGTAACCAGCGCCAAGCAACTTAGTGCCTGTCTCAAGGATGCCAGGCTTTCGCAAAAGCTCTCCCAAGGCAAAGTGGCCGGCAAGGTGGGGATCAGGCAGGACACGGTGTCCAGCTTCGAGCTCAATCCCGAGTCAACCAAGCTGGAGACCTTGTTCAAGATCCTCGCCGCACTGGAACTCTCCCTCGATATCAGGCCCCGCACCGATCCTGCGGAAAACGCCACGCCTGGCTGGAAGGAGGAGTGGTAATGGCCAGCCTGACGGTCTACATGAACGGATACCGGGTAGGTACCTTTACCAAGGCGACCAATGGTGCTCACCAATTTCAGTACGATGAATCGTGGGTGAAGTTGCCAGGCAGCCGCCCCATCTCGCTCTCCATGCCATTACGCCAGCAGCGCTACCAGGGCGATGAGGCCTATAACTTCTTCGATAATCTGCTGCCAGATAACCCGGAAGTAAGAAACCGGGTGGTGGCGCGCTATCAAGCCGATTCCACCCAACCCTTTGATCTGCTCAGTTGCATTGGCCAGGACAGCGTGGGGGCATTGCAACTGGTGGCTCAGGGCAGACCTGTGCCAGACGTTAAGCGCATTGAGTGCAAGCCGCTCTCTGACGCCGAACTGGAGCAGATCATGACCAGCTACCAGCAAGGGATCCCGCTTGGTATGGTGAGGGAAGAGGACGATTTTCGGATATCCATCGCCGGGGCTCAGGAAAAGACCGCGTTACTCTACCTCGACAACCGTTGGTGCTTACCGCATGCAGCGACCCCAACCACCCACATTATCAAGCTGCCCATTGGCAAGATCGAAAGCCACTCCTACTCGATAGACCTCTCCCAGAGCGTAGAAAACGAATATCTCTGCACCCTGATCGCCAAAGCATTGGGTCTTCCGGTTCCCCATTGCTTCATCATGCAGGTCGGCAAGGTCAAGGCTCTGGCGGTGGAACGCTTCGATCGGCGCTACGCCACGGATCGCAGTTGGATCATGCGCCTGCCCCAAGAGGACTTCTGCCAGGTGTTGAATGTACCGTCAGCACGCAAGTACGAGAGCCATGGTGGACCGGGCATTGCTGACATCATGACGACCCTGCTGGGATCGGCCACGCCGGAGCAGGATCGGTACCTGTTTATGAAGTCTCAGGTGTTGTTCTGGCTGCTGGCTGCCACTGATGGCCATGCCAAGAATTTCTCGGTGTTTATCGAACCTGAAGGGCGTTTCCGGCTTACACCGTTTTACGACATCCTTTCCATGTATCCTGCATTTGGTGGTAAAGGATTACATCCCCGTGATGCCAAGTTGGCCATGGGGCTTACTGCAACCAAGGGCAAAAAATACGCGATAGAGCAGATATTTCCTCGCCATTTTTATCAAACGGCCAAGGCGATTGGTTTTGAACAAGTGCAGATGGAAAAAATCATCAGCGAACTGACGGATAATCTGGATGAGGTAATATCAATCGTTCGTCAGCAATTGCCTGATACATTTCCCACTGAGATTGCAGATTCAATTTTGGGTGGACTCAGTTCGAAAGCGCAACGCTTAAAACGATAATTGACCAATGTGACAAATGCCTCTTGCATCGCCCCAAATGAGCCTCTATCGAGGCTCATTTTTTTTGCGTACGAGCGAGTGAATGATCCATTTTAGATCAAAAAAACAACTAAAAATGCAGAAGCCTGAAGTGCTAATTTTGGCAACATAAAATTTCCTCAGCTAACCTAGACAGACTTAACGTCAATAAGACATTGATTTTAAAGTATTATATTTATTTGATGTTTGACGTATTCTGATGACATTTTAACTCTATTAACAGGTACGGCCTTCTAAGCCGTGGGTCGCAGGTTCGAATCCTGCAGGGCGCGCCATCGATACACATGAGTTTGATTGCTGTATCGAAGGCAGATTTCAGTGGTGGCTGTAGCTCAGTTGGTAGAGTCCCGGATTGTGATTCCGGTTGTCGTGGGTTCGAGCCCCATCAGCCACCCCATTATTCCCCTCCAGGCTGGGATCAGCCTGATGAGACAGCAGCACGCTGTCTGTTTGGACCGGCCACTGGCCGGTCTTTTTGTTTCTGCGCCGTCCGCTTTTTGGCGCAACGCCCCCACCCCATCCTCTGGCGCTCGGCGCCCTGCTCAGGATGCAATCCGGACCGCCGTCACAAAAATGGGGTTTTCTGCCCCGCTCAAGACACGCCCTCCCCATACCATGACCCAGCGCAAGTCCAGGTCTGATCCTTCGTGTTATGGATAAAAAAATTGATAGCACGGCTGCCAGGGCGCTCCTTCCTTCTCTTATCCCTTGTACAGGAGCAGCCAAATTCGATGGCACCGATTCATCTTTTCGTAATACGGTCACCCCATCCTTAATCAATTAGCTGAAATATAAGGAGTTATTGATAACCTCCCGATGCCGGTCCAAGGCCCAGCCTGTCACATGCCCCGCCGGTTGCAGGAAAAGTTCCCATACTGAGTTGTCTGCATTGCACATGACTGCCAAGGAGAGACAGAGATGAGTGAAGAAAGCAAATGCCCCTTCAACCACACCGCCGGCGTCGGCAGAACCAATCGAGATTGGTGGCCGAACCAGTTGCGGCTGGATCTGCTGCATCAGCATTCCCCCGGCGCCGATCCCATGGACAAGGACTTTGACTACGCCAAAGCCTTCGCGAGCCTGGATTACAAGGCACTCAAGAAAGATCTGGTCAAGCTGATGACGGATTCCCAGGAGTGGTGGCCGGCGGACTTCGGTCACTACGGCCCCCAGTTCATCCGCATGACCTGGCATGCTGCGGGCACCTATCGCACCACCGACGGTCGCGGTGGTGGCGGCCGTGGCCAACAGCGCTTCGCCCCCCTCAACAGCTGGCCTGACAACGTCAACATCGACAAGTCCCGTCGCCTGCTCTGGCCCATCAAGCAGAAATACGGCAACAAGATCTCCTGGGCCGATCTGCTGATCCTCGCCGGCAACGTCGCCCTGGAGACCATGGGTTTTCGCACCTTCGGCTTTGGCGGTGGGCGGCCAGACGTGTGGGAGCCGGATCAGGACGTCAACTGGGGGGATGAAATTGCCTGGCTCGGGGTCGATCCCGATCGGGTCAAGGGCGATCGTGAGCTTACAGCCCCCTTCGGTGCCACCCACATGGGCCTCATCTACGTCAACCCGGAAGGGCCCAACGCCAGCGGCGATTACATGGAGGCGGCCAAGGACATCCGTTCCACCTTCGGTCGCATGGCCATGAACGATGAAGAGACGGTCGCCCTCATCGCGGGCGGCCACACCTTCGGCAAGGCCCACGGCGCCGCGCCCGAATCCCACAAGGGGCCAGAGCCGGAAGCCGCGCCTCTGGAGGCACAGGGCCTCGGCTGGATGAGCGACTTCGGCAGCGGCCATGGCAAGGACACCGTCTCGAGCGGGCTCGAAGTGACCTGGACCAAGACACCGGCCCTGTGGAGCAACAACTTCTTTGAAAACTTGTTCAACTACGAGTGGGAGCTGACCAAGTCGCCAGCCGGCGCCAAGCAGTGGGTGGCCAAGGATGCGCCGGAGATCATTCCCGATGCGCACATCCCGGGCAAGTTCCACAAGCCGACCATGCTCACTACCGACCTGACCCTGCGCTTTGACCCCGAGTTTGGCAAGATCTCCCGCCACTTCTACGAGGATCCGCAGGCCTTCGCCGATGCCTTCGCCCGCGCCTGGTTCAAGCTGACCCACCGCGACATGGGCCCCATCGCCCGCTACCTGGGGCCGGAAGTACCCAAAGAGGAGCTGATCTGGCAAGACCCCATCCCCGCCATCAATCATCCCCTGATCGATGACAAGGACGTGGCCCTGCTCAAGGAGCAGATCCTGGCGACCTCCCTGTCCGTGGCCGAGCTGGTCTCCACCGCCTGGGCCTCCGCGTCCACCTTCCGTGGCTCCGACAAACGCGGTGGCGCCAACGGTGCCCGCATCCGCCTCGCTCCGCAAAAGGAGTGGGCCGTGAACCAGCCTGCCCAGCTTGCGAAAGTGCTTCAGGCCCTCGACGGGATCCAGCAGGTCTTCAACGCCTCAGCCACCGGCGGCAAGCGGGTCTCCCTCGCCGACCTGATCGTGCTGGCGGGCAGCGTGGGGGTCGAGCAGGCCGCGAAGAGAGCCGGTGTCGCCGTGACTGTGCCCTTCGCACCGGGTCGCATGGATGCCTCCCAGGCGCAGACGGACGTCGACTCCTTTGCCGTGCTCGAGCCCCTCGCAGACGGGTTCCGCAACTACGCGGGCGAGTGTGCGGGCTTCGCGGAGACCATGCTGATCGACAAGGCGCAGCTACTCACCCTGAGTGCCCCCGAGATGACGGTACTGGTGGGCGGCATGCGGGTGCTCGGCACCAACGCGGGCAACTGCCACGGGGTCTTTACTGCCGCCCCGGGTACCCTCTCCAACGACTTCTTCGTCAACCTGCTCGACATGAGCACGGAGTGGAAGCCGGCGGCGGGCAGCCAGGGAGTCTATGAAGGCCGTGATCGCCAGAGCGGCAAGGTGAAGTGGACCGGAACCCGGGTCGATCTCGTGTTCGGCTCCAACTCCCAGCTTCGCGCCCTGGCGGAGGTCTACGCCAGTGCGGATGCCAAGGAGAAGTTCGTGAAGGACTTCGTGGCGGCCTGGACCAAGGTGATGAATCTGGATCGCTTCGACCTCGCCTGAGGCTAAAGCACTGCTCGACCACCAAGCCCGGTATCACTACCGGGCTTTTTTATCGATGCTAAAGGGGAGTCCCATCCCTCCCCTTTGAGTGCTGCCATCGACCAACCCGCAAGGGGAGATGGCCAATGCCCCCAGCCCCGGGAAACCAGGAAATACCCCAGCAGGGCCTGACGCGCTCACCTTCATGGGCACAACCCCATTTCAATGAGTGGACATGATCGCCGTCCCATGAAATGTTCACGTATGACACTCAGGCCCGAGTCTTCACAAGAATCCTTCTATAGTCATCGGGATAGAATTGAAGCGACCCACATCAGCAAGGATGTTTAAATGCCAATTACACGCAGAGAGTTTTACAAGCTAGCACTGGGATCCGCCGTCGGTCTGACGGCATTGAGACTTCCGACTCCGGCGTTTGCCGAAGGGTTGTCACTGAAGACACCACTGCGCCATGGCGCCGGCCAACCAGGTGAAACCGAGAGTGGCCTGCCGCCAGCGGGCTCCGTCAGCTCGGTCGAAGATTTTGAGTACCAGATCAAGTACCAGCGGGCCTTCGAGGCTGTCTTGTGGAACATGCCGGCGGTCGCCATCTACAGCTTCCGGCGCGCCGCCTTCGACAATCTGGGTCTCAAAGACAACGACATCATCGCCTATGCCAAGCCTGCCACCCCGCATCTCGAGGCCATCACGGCCAACAGCACCACCCCCTACATCACGGCCTTCACCGACTTGCAACACGGCCCCACCGTGCTGGAAGTGCCCGCTGCGGGCCCGGATGGCAGCCTGTATGGGCAGATTGTCGATGCCTGGCAATTCACCATAGCGGATGTGGGCCCGGCGGGGCTCGACCAAGGCAAGGGCGGCAAGTTTTTGCTGACGCCCCCCGGCTACAGCGAGCCGATCCCGGCCGGCTATCTGCATGTTCCTTCCCCGAATTATCGCGTGGCGTTTGCCTTTCGCTCTGTGCCAGCGCCCGGCAAGTCGACGAACGATGCCTATCACTACTCCAAGCGCCTGCGCATGTACTCTCTCTCCGAGGCGAGCAATCCGCCGACCCAGCGCTTCGTCGATCCGGGCAACAAGCGCTACCCGACCCTGCCCTACTACGACGAGCGTCACTTCGCGGATCTGCATGCAGTGGCCAGCGTCGAACCCGTGCGCGAGCAGGACAAGGTGATGATGGGGATGCTCACCTCCCTTGGCATAGGTCGCGGCACCTCATTCAACCCGGATGAGAAAACCCGCAAGGCGATGCGCCAGGCGGCCATCGATGCCTGGTTCTACATGCAGCATTGGTATGACAATTTCCCGAAGGAGAAACGCTACTGGCCTGATCGGCACTACGCCTCCCTCTTGCAGAGCGATGACAACAAGACCTTCACCTTCACTTATGAGGATCGCATCGACCTCATCAATCGCGCCGCCGAGTACTTCTGGTGTACCTATATGCCCAAGGTGCTGAACGATACCCCCGCCACCCAATACCTGATGTCGCTTGCTGATAGCGAGGGCAGGCTGCTGGAGGCAGGACAACTGTACAAGCTCACCATCCCGGCCAAGATGCCGGTCAAGCAGTTCTGGGCATTGACCGTCTACAACCGCGACACCATGTCCTTCATCTACAGCGACAGCGGCCGTACCACCCTCTCCTCCTACGATCTCGACAAGATGGCCAAGAACCCGGACGGCGGCGTCACCCTCTATGTGGGCCCGACCGCCCCGCCAGGCAAGGAAAACAACTGGATCCCGACCAGTGGCAAACGCCCGCTGCCGGCCATGCGCTTCTATGGCCCGACCGACGAGTTGAACCACAAGACCTTTAAGCTGGCGGATTTCGAGCGGGTGTAAACGATGAACAGGCGTGGAGCACCATGAGAAAGTCATCCCTTGCGGCAGCATCATGTATCGCTACCACGCCTTCATGGCACAAATCACTGACAAGATGGCACAGGATGCCCATATCTACGGCTATTCCATGGAGGAAGCCTACAAGTTCTTCTATGGAACGGCGGTCAAGACCGGCACCCCGCGAAACCGCTTCCAGAACATTCGCCACCTGGCGGACGATACCGAACACCCGGGCATCAACAACGATACCCTGCACCTGCAAGGCTGGCTGGATCTCAGTGCGGAGCCGGTGATCGTCAGCGTGCCGGGTATGGACAAAGGCCGTTGCTGGATCCTGCACACCCTGGACATGGGCCATTACACCACCTCGATGAGCGGCTGACGCACCCAAGGCACCAAGGGGGGTCACTTCACAGGTCGGTTTTTTATTGCCGGATAAGGGCGGGATCCACGGCTAGACAGATTCGGTGTCGAGCCGGGATCTCGCTTATTTACAGTCAGACATTCACTGCCTTTTCTATTAAAGAGATTGCATAAACACATGGTTGAATGATGATTTATGAGATCAATAACAGGTTCTATTTAATACAGGCAGCATGTTAAACAACCCAGCTATAGTGTCCCGCCGTTGCTGGCGATGACTCTGCGATACCAGTCGAAGCTGCGCTTCTTGCTGCGCGCAAAGCTGCCGCTGCCGTCGTCGTTCTTGTCCACGTGGATAAAGCCGTAGCGCTTGCTGTACTCCCCTGTGGTGAAGGAGACGCAGTCGAGACATCCCCAGGGGGTGTAACCCATCACCTCCACCCCGTCCTCGACGATGGCAAGCTTCATCTGCTCGATATGGGCCCGCAAGTAAGCGATGCGGTAGTCATCGTCTATCTCTCCCCGCTCGTCTTTCTGATCCCGCGCCCCGAAGCCGTTCTCGACGATAAACAGCGGCTTCTCGTAGCGGCCATGGAGCAGATTCAGGGTATAACGCAGCCCGACGGGGTCGATTTGCCAGCCCCACTCGGAGGCCTGCACATGGGGATTTGGCACACTGCCCTCGAAGCCCGACAAGGCGGTGCCCGTGCCGGCGCCGTGGGCCCGCACCGCGTTGCTCATGTAGTAGCTCAGCCCAATGTAATCGGCGCAGCCCGCCCGCAGCGTCTCCTCATCCCCCGCTTCCATGACAATCTCATAGCCCTTGCGTTGCCATTCCTTGCGGATATAGGCGGGGTAATGGCCGCGCATGTGAACGTCCCCGAACAGGAAGCGCTCGCGCATGGCGATTTCCGCATACATCACATCGTCCGGGTGGCAGGAGTAGGGGTAGAGGGGCACCATGGCCAGCATGCAGCCGATCTGCAAGCCCGGGTTGATCTCATGGCCCAGACTGACCACCTTGGCGCTCGCCACGAACTGATGGTGCAGCACCTGGTACATACACTCTTCCGGGTTCGGCTCCTGGTTGTAGATGACCCCGGAGCAGCAGTAGCCAAACAGCGGCACCTTCCAGTTGCGCTGGTTGTTGATCTCGTTGAAGGTCATCCAGTATTTGACCTTGTGCTGGTAGCGGCGCAGCACCACCTCGCTAAAGCGCACGAAGCAGTCCAGCACGGTGCGGCTCTTCCAGCCGCCGTACTGGGTCACCAGGTGGTTCGGCATCTCGAAGTGGGAGAGCGTGATGACGGGCTCGATGCCGTGGCGCAGCAGCTCGTCGAACATGTCGTCATAAAAACGCAGCCCCGCCTCGTTCGGCTCGGCCTCATCCCCCAGCGGGAAGATGCGCGACCAGGCGATGGAGGTGCGAAAACACTTGAAGCCCATCTCGGCAAACAGTGCGATGTCGTCTCTGTAGCGGTGGTAGAAATCCACCGCCTCGTGGTTGGCGTAGCGATGACCGGCCTCAATCTTGTCGGTGATGACGCGCTCCACCCCGTGGGCGCCGCTGGTGAGCACATCGACGATGCTGAGCCCCTTGCCGCCCTGATCCCAGCCCCCTTCTACCTGGTGGGCGGCGACCGCCCCCCCCCACAGAAAGTCTTTCGGTAATGCGTTGTTCATGACTTGTCGCTCCTTATACGGCTTTGGATGTCAGCGGCTGGGGTTGGCTTATTTCGGCATCGGTCTGAAAGCCCGCCATCCAGGAGAAGATGACGCCCAGGGTAAAGGCCACGCCGATGGAGAGCAGGAAGCCCAGGAACTGCGCCATGTGGCCCTCTTTGAAGAACACCGGCAGCACGGCGATGCCGGGGATGCAGTAACTCCAGGAGACCGCGTTGAAGGCTCCCGCGACCGTACCACCGATGGCACCGGCCAGGCAGCCGCAGATGAGCGGGCGTTTGAAGCGCAGGGCCACCCCGTAGATGGCGGGTTCGGTGATGCCAAACAGGGCGGTCACGCCGGCCGAGAGGGTCACGCTTTTCAGCTCGGGATCCTTGGCCTTGAAGTAGACCCCGAACACGGCGCCGGCGATGCCGAACACGGCGGAGGCTTGCAGGCCGGTAAAGGTGTCATAGCCCAGAGTGGCGTAGTTGCCCACCGTCACCGGGGTGATGCCCCAGTGCACGCCGAGGGTCACCAGGGGTGTCCAGACAGCCCCCACCACGAAGCCGGCGATGGACGGGCTCAGGTGATAGAGGGTGTTGTAGATGCCACCGATGGCGCCGCCGATGAGGTTGCCGATGGGGCCGAAGGCCAGCAGGGTCAGGGGCACCATGATGGCGAGGCAGAACATGGGAGTGAAGAGGTTGCGCACCACCACCGGCAGGATCCGCTCGAAGAAGCGCTGCACATAGGACATGGCCCACACCATCAGGATGATGGGGATCACCGAGGCCGTGTAGCTCAGGTACTGCACCGGCAGACCGAGGAAGCTGAGCGGCGCGCTGTTAAGGGGAACCCCCACCAGGTTGACGATGGCCTCGTTGATGGCCGGGTTCTCCATCGCCGACTGCATCAGCGCTTGCACCGCCGGATCCGCGGAGTTTGCCAGGATGATTTTGTTCGCGGTCAGCATGTTCATGTAATCGGGCGACACCAAGGCGCAGGCGGCGATCACGGCGGTGAAGGGGTTCACGTTGAACTTCTTGGCCGCGGTGAAGGCGACCATCACCGGCAGGAAGGTAAAGCCGGTCCAGGAGACGAAGTTGAGGATGCGGAAGGTGCCGCTGGCGGAGTCCATCCAGCCGATGGCGGCGAAGAAGGAGATGAGCCCCTGCAACACGCCGCAGGCGGCCAGTGGGTAGAGGAAGGGGGCGAAGATGCTGGAGATGATGTCCATCAGGTGGTTGACCATACCCACCTTGGGGGCGTCGACCACGGCGTTTTCGTCGATCTGCACCCGTTTTTGCACTTCCCGATAGGCATCCCCGACGTGGTTGCCGATCACCACCTGCAGCTGACCGCTGGACTCGATAACGGTGATGACCCCTTGCACCCGTTTCAACACCTCCTTGTCGACCCGTCCCATCTCTTTTAGGACAAACCGCAGCCGGGTGGCACAGTGGGTGACGCTGATGACGTTGCTGTCACCACCAATCAACTCGACGATCTGTTTCGCCGAGTCCGCATAGTTAATTGCCATACATGTACAGGATCTTTAGCGCCAACCAATTGAAATAGATATAAAAAAGGCTTCGTTTGTGATCTAATTTTATCGCCAAACAAAATCAACACGCGCGAAGCCTATGACCATTATTAATGCTAATCACTATCTGGAGCAACTCCTGGCTCCCGCCGCACTCGAGCGCATTGCTCGGCTCTGCAAGTTTTGTCTGCGTCAGCGCGCCATTACCCCTGCCATGCTCGTACCTGCACTGTTGCGGGCCATGGGGGGCGACCAGGTCAATGACATTGCCAGCTTACACCGTCATTTCAATGCCTTGCAGCTGACGAAAGAGCATCAGGTTTCTTACAAACCGTTTCACAATCAGCTGCGTAAAGAGAGCTTTGCCCTGTTTATGAAAGCGCTGGTCGAACGGGCCATCGCCTTGCGTATCGACCATCAACTCAAAGCGGCCTCCCTCGGCGCGTTCAAGCAGGTGTTATTGCACGATGGCACCTCCTTCGCGGTGCACCGGCGTCTGGCGGCTGACTTTCCCGGCCGGTTCAAGACCATCAGTCCGGCGGCTATCGAGTGCCATATGACCATGTCTCTGTCGGAGCAGAGCCCACTGTGCATGAGTGTGTCTGCCGATACCGCAGGGGAGCGGCAATTTCTCCCTGAGGCTCACAAGCTGGCCAACTGCCTGCTGCTGGCTGACGCGGGTTACATTGACAGGGCCTGGTTTGAGCAGGTGAACGACGCTGGCGGATTTTATCTGGTGCGAGGAACGCAAAGCCTGAACCCCAAGATAATCCAGGCCTGGCGCGGTGATGGGCGGGAAGTGCCAAAACTGGCGGGACTGTCACTGAAAGAGGCAGGACGGCGGCGCTGTCGGGCCGAGGTGCTGGATATGGTGGTGAAGTCCGGCAAGGTCGAGTACCGCTTGATCCGACGCTGGTTTGCCGAGGAAAAGCGGTTCTGCTTGTGGATGACCAACCTGCCGCGAGCGGCATGGTCAGCAGAGCAGGTGATGAGCCTGTATCGCTGCCGTTGGCAGGTGGAGTTGTTATTTAAAGAGTGGAAATCGCACAACCGGCTCAAGGGGTTTGTGACGGGGGAGAAAGCCATCGCCGAGGGATTGGTGTGGACGAGTTTGCTGTCGCTGGTGATGAAAAGGCGGGTCGCGCAGAGTGTGATGACAGGGAAGCTATCGATGTTGAAAGCGTCAAAGAACAGTACGACATGGTGGTTGCCGCTATTGGAAGCAGTGGCCCATAGAGCGCTGACAGAAATAAGGGAAAGACTGGAATGGGCAGCTGATTATTTGGCCAAGAACGCTTGCCGAACCAAGCAGAGAAAATCGATACAGAACAGGACCTTGGAAGGAGTTTTAAAGGGACTCAACGCTTAAGGTCCTGTACATG
>NZ_JBFODJ010000057.1:0-9780 GCF_040908265.1 Aeromonas sp. R5-1 | reverse complement strand
AGCAGGGTGATGGTGGTGGTGTGTTTGGAGACAGCCAGTTTACCAGCACCCTGTCTGTCAACTTCCACTTCCCCAAGATCCCGCGAAGAACCAAATTTATTCCTAAATCAGGTGCGGAATGTCGGATGAAACCGTTCGGAAAACGCCAAGCGAGCAGCGCGTTTTCGCACTGCGCTTCAGTGCCATAGTCCTTGAAAAAATCAAACAGGCTGTAGCCTTTCTGGAATTGGACTTTGCTTTTGGCCATGATCTCGCACCTCAGTAACTGTACGTAAGATCAGTATAGCTCGTGGTGACTGCTAATCATGGGTAATCAGGATCAAGTATTAGAAGGTGAATTTTATGAGGATAAGTTACTGCTGATACACCAAAGCTGGCACCAAAAGGTCGTGCCATTTTTGATGGAGCGTCCCCATATTCAACAGAACTATCTGCTTTATCATGTCTACCACAACCAGTTCCCAGCGGGGTATGACTCCCCACAAGTAGCCTATCAGGTTCTCATTGCGGACTATTTCTTGCTGCGCAGCTATTTATCCTTGATCGCGATGGATGAAGAATTGCTTACCGAAAAGAATGTTACAGATTTGTTTTATAGCTACCATACACTTCGCCAACACAATTCGAAGTTTTTGACCGTATTGGCGCAAGGCCTGCAACAATCGTAAGCGCCGCTAAATCGACCTACTTGCCTTCGTTGTATTGCGCCACTTTTTTTGCAATGGGCTCCAGCGGGACGTTCCATGGTAGCAGGGCTTCGAGTTTTTCCAGGCTATCGGCCTCGCCGATCTGCGCCAGCACATGGTTGATATACGCTGATGGCTCCAGGTCATTGGCTTTGGCTGTCTCCAGCAGCGAGTAGCAGGTTGCACTGGCCTTGGCGCCTTGCGCGCTGTCGGCGAATAACCAGGCCTTGCGCCCCACGGCGAACGGGCGGATTGCGTTCTCCGCCAGGATATTGCTGATGTGCAGATCACCCCGCTCGCAGTAGCCGACCAGATAGGGCCACTGCCCCAGCGTGTATTCCATCGCCTTTCTCGTCAGCGAGCCTTTCATCACCTTGCCGACGTTATTGTCCAGCCAGGTTTTGAACTCCGCCAACAGCGGCATGCTACGCGTCTGCCGTGCCTGATAGCGTTCGGCATCACTGCGCTCCTTCTGCTCCCGCTCGATGGCATAGAGTTTACTTATGTACCCCAGGGCTACATCGGCCTTGCTGGCACCGGGCTTGCTCTTGCCCTTCGCAACGGACGGCGTGGCCTGGGTCGCTTCGATGAATTTGCGCCGCGCATGATCCCAGCAGCCAATCCGGGTGAGACCGCTCTGTTTGCACACCTGGCTATAGCCAGAATAGCCATCGGCTTGCAGTACGCCGCTAAAACCGTCCAGCAGGCGCACAGGAACACTTCCGGCGCGCGACGGATCATATTCAAATAGCACAGAGGGGCGGCCCGGCGGACCACCGCGGGTCACCCACATCCATTTGTCCGATTGCGCAGTTTTGCCCTCCTCTTTGAGCACCTGGATCCGCGTCTCGTCGGCTTGCAGGTACGTCGCGTGGTTCTGCTCCTCGCGCAGCAGGTTCATCAATGGCTGGAACACCTCATCCAGCCGGATGATCCAGTGGGCCATGCTGGTGCGGCTCACCTCCTGCCCCAGGCGCTTGAACATCTGCTCCAGACGGTACAGTGGCAGGCCATCGGCATACTTAGAGGTAATGATGTAGCCCAGCAATGACGGCGTGGCGATACATTTGCCCAGCGGGTGTACGGGGCGGTTGGCCGCGAGGATCACCTCTTCGCCATCACGCTCGAACACCGCCTTCTCTTGCCAGATCTCCAGCACCTTGAGTTGAGCCGGAATGAACTGCAACTCCTCTTTGACCTTGGTAAAGAACACCTTGCTGGCCCCGGCTTTCTGCTCATCGCTGAGGGTGAGTTCGATGCGCTCGCGCAGTAGTGAGGCGGAGAAGCCACGTTGACGCGGCTTGGCCTTTGCTTCGGCAGTTTGCGGCAGGTCATCGGGTAACTGGGCCAGCAGGGCGTCCATGTCCGCTTCCAGCTCTGCCTCATCAAAGAGCTGGAGCTGATGGAGTTTCTCGCTGCTGGCGGCAAAGCGCTGGATCCTGCGCAGACGCAGCAGCTCTTCGAGTAACAGGATATGGGCGTCACGCCGCTGGATAGCCTCTTCTTTTAACGCCAACTGTTGCTGAAAACCCGCAATAACCGCCAACAACTCAGCGGCGCTAAGGCCACTGAGTTCAGGTGATGGGGTGAGGTTTTTCGGCGTCATTTTCATGAGGAAATTATAACAAAAACAAGGCGGTAAAGCACGAGGTTGGCGGTATTAAAGCGTCTCATAATGCAGTGTTTTATGGCCCTGCATCAAGGAGATATCGTAGCCATCGAGCAACCAGTTTATCTGCTCGGAAGAGAGGGAGAGTAGCTCATCGGCAGACGATGGCCACTTGAATTTCTCCTCGGCCAGCGCCTTGTAATAGAGCACAAAGCCGTTGTCCTCCCACATCAGACACTTGATCTTGTTGCGGCGGCGATTGGTAAAGGCATAGAGGGCACCGGTGAACGGGTTGTGCCCCAGTTGCTGCTCGACCAGCGCCGCCAGGCCGTGGGCCTGTTTACGAAAATCGATAGGAGCCCGATAGAGGTAGATCTGCGGCATGGTCAGTGCCGGACGCAAGTAACGAGGGCGCATTACAACTGCCTCATGATAGCGCCGAGCAAATCGATATTGCCCGGATGTAACCCGGAGAGAGTGATCCCGTTGGGTAAGGTGAGCGTCAAGCCGACTTCGTTCGTGACAGGAACAGGCATGGCTACTCTGACAAAGCCAGGAAGAGAGTCCGAGTCTACAGGCTGTTCGAGCTTTTTACGCCAGTAAGCAAACTGGTGATAGACCAGTGCCTGGCTTTTGCAAAAGGCGTGGCCGGAGAGGCCGGAGTCAAGCCAGGCGGTGATCTGCTGTCGCCAAAAATCAGCACGTTCTTGAGTGGTCATAGTGAAAATCCAGCGAAGAGGTAATGGATTTCAAGTGTGACGAGCTGATTTTGGGAAAAAAAGATGCCGATTCAAGGGCGCTTACCAACAATCAGGGTTGGCCAGTGATATTACGCTTTATGCGCTATTAAAGACTGGCCCTGATTAATGTAGGGGGAATATTGATTATCTCTATTATGGTAGAACCAGTCTTCCCTTTATCTATGACGGATAGATGTGATTCTGAAAGTTGTTAATCCATTGCTCGGTCATTGATTGCCTGGTAATTGATCTGCTTGAGAGGTCA
The DNA here is from genome assembly GCF_040908265.1 of Aeromonas sp. R5-1. NCBI lineage: Bacteria > Pseudomonadati > Pseudomonadota > Gammaproteobacteria > Aeromonadales > Aeromonadaceae > Aeromonas > Aeromonas sp. R5-1. The sequence continues at coordinate 6,480 of NZ_JBFODJ010000057.1, read as the reverse complement.
CCGTTGATAGTGTTATCGCCTCGCATATCTGCTCCACCGCGTTGAGGGCGCGGGGGGTGAAGCGGTGCAGTTCATCGGCGTTGATGAGGGCGAGCCGCTGGTGTTTGACGGCGTCCAGCATGGGCCACTGCCGCCAGTGATCCAGCACGGAAGGATCCCGGCCGCCAGCCAGGATAAGCCCGGGATTGGCCTTGATCACCTGCTCCAGCCCGACCTGGGGGTAGGCTGCTCCCGTCGTCGCCATGATGTTGCGTCCGCCGCAGAGGGTGATGGCCTGCCCCGGCCAGGTCGAATTATTGACGCTGGTGAGCGGCGGGTACCAGAGCTGATAGAAGACAGACAGGGGCTTGGGCTCGCCGTAGCGCGCCGCCAGGGCGTCGAGCCGGGTCAGATAGGCGCGGGCTTGCTCGTCGGCTCTGGGCGTGAGCCCGAGAAGGTGCCCCAGGCTGCGCATCTCGGTAGCCAGGGAGGCAAAGTCGGTGGGCTCCGAGTAGAAGACGGGAATGCCGAGGCGCTCGACCGGGCCCAGCATGCGGGCCTGGGCGGAGCGCCAGGCCACTACCAGATCCGGCTTCTGGGCCAGCAGCGCCTCGAGGTTGATGCTGCGATAGTTGGCCACCCTGGGGAGGTTGGCCACCTCGGCGGGGTAATCGGAGGCATCGTCGGTGGCGACCACGCGATCCCCGGCGCCGATATCGAACAGCAGTTCCGTCAGATGGGGAGTGAGGCTCACGATGCGCTGCGGCGGGGTGGCCATGGCGCACAGTGAGGTGCCCAGCAGGCAGACAAACAGGCCCAGGGCACGAAGGGAAACGCGATCAGCCATGATTGAGCTCCATCCATGTCAGGAGCAGCGAGAGCCCGAGCCAGCCCCAGCCGGTCAGTTGCAGACGCTGCAGCAGGCGCAGGGGCAGGTTGGCATCGGGTTCGCTCCCTTCATTAAATACCGGAAAGCGCACCAGCTGGCCCTGATAGTAGCGGGGGCCGCCGAGTCGGCTGCCCGTCGCCCGGGCCAGCAGCGCGAGCAGGACCCCCATGGCGGGATGGGGCCAATGCAGCGCAGGCCGCACTCTGTTGCCCAGTCCGCGCACCTGGGTCAGGCACAGGGGGAGCGCCAGCAACAGGATGGCGGGGGCGCAGAAACCCTGATAGAGCGCCGCAGCCGGGCGGCCGAAGTGGACGAACGCGCTTTGCTTGGGGTTCCACGCCAGATGGGTCAACTGGGCGAGCCGCACCAGCAGGGCACCCTGTACCCCGGCCAGGGCGAAGCCCAGCAGGGGGGCGGCCCACTGACCGACGAGGCGCAGTACGCAGGTCTCGCTCACCGCCTTGTTCAACCCCATCACCGAGAGCTTGCCGGTCTCCCGCTTGAGCCAAGGGGCGACCTGCAGCCTTGCCACGACCAGCGTCTCCTGGGTCGCCAGGGCGCGGCTCCCCCGGGCGAGTTCCCGCAAGGGGCGGGATTCGAGCATCAGCAGCAGGAACAGTAGGTCGAACAGGGGCTCGGACAGGGAGAGATTGCGCACCGCCCAGAGACCGGCAGCGCAGGGCACCCAGACCACCAGCAGGGCAAGGAGCCCGGCCTGGCTCTGCTGGCGTGGCGTGCCGTCGGGGCGATAGACCTTCTGGCCGAGGCGGGTGAGCAGAGACACGGCTGCGCCGGGTCGAAAGCGTGCGGGCCAGGGCAGCAGGGCCTCCAGCAGGGCGGCCCCCACCATGATGGCCGCCGTCGTGGAGGCGAGGGCGGTCATCAGGGCATCCCAGGAGGGGGCGTCGATCACAGCTTGCCGAGCAGCGCGATGATCACTTCGGCGGAGTGTTGACCCGCCACCTCGATGAAGGCATCGAAGGATTCCACCTGCTCCTTGCCGGCGATATCCGACATGGCCCGTACCACCAGATAGGGCACCTTGAACATGTGGCACACCTGGCCGATGGCGGCCCCTTCCATCTCCACCGCCAGCATCTGCGGGAAGTCGGCACGGGCTTTCGCGATGGCGTCCGGTTTGCACATGAACTGATCACCGGTGCAGATGAGCCCGACCTTGGTCTGGTGCTTGCCTTGCTCGGCAATGCAGGCTTGTGCCAGGGCGATGAGTTTTTCGTCGCAGGGGAAGGCGGGGGGCTGCTGGGCCATCTGGCCCATCTCGTAACCGAAGGCGGTCACGTCCACGTCGTGGAAGCGCATCTCGCTCGCGATGACCACGTCACCGATGTGCAGATCCTGGGCGAAGCCGCCGGCAGAACCGGTGTTGATGACGCAATCGGGAGCGAACTTCTCCAGCAGCAGGCTGGTGGCGACGCTGGCGGCGACCTTGCCGATGCCGGAGCGGGTCAGGATCACCTCTTTACCGGCCAGCTTGCCCTGATAGAACTCGCAGCCGCCCAGTTGCAGGGTGGTGGGCTCGCTCAGCTGGCTGCGCAGGAGGGCTACTTCCTGCTCCATGGCGCCGATAATACCTACTTTCATCATCTACCTCGTCTCGATGGCCGCTGGGCCGAAAAAGTTGGCGTGGATGATAGCAAAACTTGGCGGTGGCGCCGAGCATTGCGATGGCGCGGATGGGGGGTCAGGGGTAGCGTCTGGCCAGGGCGGCCAGTTCACCACTGTCTGCGAGCCGTTGCAGGGTGTTGACGAACAGGGTCAGGCGCTCGGGGGCACTGTGGCGATGGAACAGGATGTAGAAGGGAGTCTCTTCCATTACGGTGGGGAGGATGCGGATCTTGTCGGCCAGCCCCTGTTCGCGCAAGTCGGACTCAAACCCAGGGGAGCGGTAGTAGACGAAACGGCCGCGCTTCATCAACAACTTCTCGTAGTTGGCCTGGTTGCTGATCCCGCCGCTGTCGATGATGAGGCCGCCGATGTCCTGGAGCCGGGCGATGGCGCCGCTGCCATGGTTGATGAGGATGATGCCCGCCTGGCCGAGGGCCCTGACATCCTGCCAGCTGCGTATCTCGACGGGATCGTCACGGCGCACCGCCAGGTGGTAGCGCACCGTGAAGATGGCGGGGGTCAGGACGATGAAGTGATCCCGCCTGGCCGGGCTCTCCCCCACGCCGCAGATGAAGTCCAGCTGGCCGTGCTGCACCTTCTTTTCCAGCCGTCGCAGCGGCAGGAAGCGCTGATCTCCCTCAATGCGAAGGGCAGGCTCCCTTGCTTCCATGAGCCGGAAGAGATCGACGCAGATCCCGCCGACATGCCCGTCGGGGAGCGTCACGTACTTGGGGGACGACGCCTGCTGCGCGGCGGTATGAAAGACCTCGGTGGCGCCAATGGCCCTGGCGGTGAGGACAAGCAGACACAGCAGCAGGATTATCCTGAGGGTCATCCGGGCAGGCTTCCGATGGGATTCAGGCGCCGTACATCAACCAGTCAAAGGGCGCCGGGGGCTCAACATTAGGCGATTTCCCCCTCTTATTTCAAGGGGGGCGCGCTGTCGTCACTAGGCGCACGGGGCTTGAGGGGGGTGATCAGCCGAGCGCGGTGTCGAGGGTCATCATCAGGGCGAAGCCCGCCATGAGACCCAGGGTGGCGTGGGTCTGGTGGCCGTTGCGGTGGGTTTCCGGGATCACCTCGTGGGAGACCACGGGTTGCATGGGGCATCGGCGTTTCATCCCAGGGCTGTATCCAGTGTCATCATCAGAGCGAAGCCTGCCGTCAGGCCCAGGGGGGCGTGGGTCTGGTGGCCGTTACGATGGGTTTCCGGGATCACTTCGTGGGAGACCACGGGTTGCATGGGGCATCGGCGTTTCATCCCAGGGCTGTATCCAGCGTCATCATCAGGGCGAAGCCTGCCATCAGGCCCAGGGTGGCGTGGGTCTGGTGGCCGTTGCGATGGGTTTCCGGGATCACTTCGTGGGAGACCACGGGTTGCATGGGGCGTCGGCGTCTCACCCCAGGGCTGTATCCAGCGTCATCATCAGGGCGAATCCGACCATGAGGCCCAGAGTGGCGTGGGTCTGGTGGCCGTTGCGATGGGTTTCCGGGATCACCTCGTGGGAGACCACAAACAGCATGGCACCAGCCGCGAGCCCGAGGCCGATGGGGTAGGCGATGGCCATGCCGCTGGCGAGTCCTACCCCGAGCAGGGCGCCGAGCGGTTCCAGCAGGCCGCTGCCGATGGCGACCAGCACGGCCACCGGCGGGCGAAAACCGGCTGCGCACATGGCCAGCGCCACCGCCAGTCCTTCGGGAATGTCCTGCAGGGCAATGGCGGTCGTGAGGGGCAGTCCCACCGTCATGTCCCCCTGGGAGAAGCTGACCCCGATGGCCATGCCTTCGGGCAGGTTGTGCAGGGCGATGGCGAAGACGAACAGCCAGACCCGTGAGCAGCTCTCATGGCCGGGACCACAGGGGCCGGTCTTGTCGTGTTCGTGAGGGGTGAATTGATCCAGTCCCAGCATCAGCAGCACCCCGAGGGTCATACCGGCCACCACCACGGCGGCGGCGAGGAAGCCGTCACCCGTGATCCCCTCGGCGGCCTCGAGCCCCGGCAGCAGCAGGGAGAAGGCGCTCGCCGCCAGCATCATGCCGGCGGCGAACCCCAGCATGGCATCTTCCACCCGTTGGGGAACGGCGCGCAGGAACAGGGCAGGCAGGGCGCCCAGCGCCGTAGCGGCAAAACCCGCAGCGCCGCCAATGAGGCCATAGCGTACCCCGGCCGTGATCTCTCCTGCTGCCAGCATGACGAGACTCTGCACCAGGAGCAGCAGCACGGCGACCAGGGCGAGCAGCAGCCCCAGGGCGATGAGGGGGCGATCCGCTATCTGCTCGCGCAGTTGGACAGACCAGGAAGGGGAGAGGGTCGATACGTTGTCCATGGGGCCTCTGAAGACAGGAATGGGGAGAGACGAGCGGCCATTACATAACCTGGCCCCTGCTTTGTCCATGACGACGGACCGATTGTGGCAATCGGCTCAAGTTTTGCGTCGAGCTGGTCGCTCCTGTGCTGGCAGCCTCGTGGCGGGCACAAGGCCCGGCGTGGGGCGAGCGGGAAGCAAGGGATCCCCTCTCTTCGCTCCCATCGTCATTTCCCGTCAGGAGTCTCGGGTCACCGCTTACACGGATGTGATCATTGTGTCACTGCACATCTGCAGTCGAGGATCACCAGCCAACATGTCTTACAAGCATCTCTCCATCGGCAAGAAGATTGCCGCCGTCTTTGCGGTCATTGCCGTCATCAACGCCGTCTTCGGCCTGTTTCTCGCCACCGAACTGCGGGACATTCGGGATCGGGTATTGAACTTCACCGACTCCACCCTGCCAAGCGTGCTCTCGGTGGACAACTTGCTCTACGACGTCTCCTATGTGCGCCGTGCCCAGTTTGCCCTGCTGATGGTGGAAGATGCCGTCGACAGGCAGGTTCGCCGCGCCCGCATCCAGGAGAGCCTGGGCAAGGTGCAGCAGGTCATGGATGCCTACGAGGCAACCGTGGGGGCCGAGCATGAACGCCAGGCCTTCAACCGCGTCAAGCAGCAGTGGCTGCAATATCTGGGGGCCGTCAACCAGGTGGATGCCCTGTTGTTCCAGGGCAGCAGGGATGAGGCCAGGGAGGCGCTGTTTCGCTCGAACGGGCTCTACACCGAGCTGGAGCTGGCGGTGCGTGCCCTGGTGAAGGTGAATCTTGGCTTTGTGGAAGAGAACCGTGGCAGCCTGCTTGGCAGCGTCACCATGGTGATGACCTTTGCCGCTTAACCATCCCCTCATATGAGCGAGGCGTGGCGCGGCTTCTGAGGTATGATCGCCATCCTTGACCAGCTAATACCCAACAGACTATCCCCATGTTTAACCACGAACTAATCCTCAACCACATCGACGATATATTTGGACAAGACATGCATGCCAAGCGTGTTCTTTCCCTCGCCAATGCTACCCTCGGGGTTATCGAGTCAGGTTCACTGGCCATCCACGCCATCGGTAGTGGCCTCTCCTTGGCCAACGGTCTCGAACGTAAACATGCGGTTAAACAGGTGGATCGCCTGCTCACTAACACCAAGCTCAATGTCTGGAGCCTCTTTGACGATTGGGTGCCCTATGTGGTCGGTGAACGTACCGAGATCGTAGTCTCCATGGACTGGACCGAATTCGATGCCGATGATCACAGTACCTTGGTTATCAGCCTGCAAACCAACCACAGTCGCAGTACTCCGCTGCTGTGGAAAACCCATCGGAAATCGTTGCTCAAAGGGCAACGCAATGCCCATGAGAAAGAGCTGCTCACCAAGCTCAAGCAGACGTTGCCAGAGGGTATCTTCGTGACGGTAGTCGCTGACCGCGGCTTTGGTTACATGGAGCTGTTCGAACGCCTGGAGCAAGAGCTAGGCTTTGCTTATCTCATTAGATTTAAAGGAAATGTTTTGGTTGGTTACCCTGGTGTAGAGCAGGTTCCAGCTCGGGACTGGCTAACGCCGACCGGGCGCACCCGAACCCTCAAAGCGGTGGAGCTAACTGGGCAGCGACAGCCTGTCGAACGGGTCTAT